>CAZSSV010000296.1:0-3240 GCA_964609425.1 uncultured Isosphaeraceae bacterium
TGACGCCCTGATGGCGACGTACCGTTGCCCGCTCGCCCGGCTCACGAGCAGCCAGGCCTTCAGGAGCCGCCATGCCGACACCTCGCTGCGCGATCGTCGATGAGACTTCACCCGGCATCTATCACGCCATCAGCCGGTGCGTTCGCCGCGCCTATCTGTGCGGAGATGGGTTCGAGCATCGCCGAGACTGGATTCAGAAACGGATCGAGTTTCTCGGTTCGCTTCTGGCTGTCGACATCTATGCGTGGGACATTCTGGGGAATCACCTCCATGTCCTCCTCGGCACGCGGCCTGATGTCGTTGCCACGTGGTCCGATCGGGAAGTGGTGCGCCGGTATCTGACGCTGTGCCCGGCACGATGGCGTCGAAGATTGCGGGGAATCCCGGTGGATGCGCCGCCGACCGACCTCGAGATCGAGGAAGTGCTTGGACGTCCGGGCAGGTGTGACGTGCTTCGCGCTCGCATGTCGAGCCTCAGCTGGTTCATGGCGAAGCTCAAGGAGCCGATTGCGCGGTGGGCCAACCGGGAAGACGACTGTACGGGGCACTTCTGGGAAGGGCGGTTTCGGAGCATTGCTGTACTCGATGAAGCGGCCATTCTGGCGGTTTCCACGTACATCGATCTCAACTCTGTGCGGGCCGGGATCATCGATCAGATTGAGGCATCAAAGCACGGCTCCATTGGCCACCGCGCAGCGGTTGTGGCGGGAAGGCGACCGCGGACCAACGTGGCCCTCAAGTCGATTCCTGGATTCACCAATGCGCAGTACGTGCGTCATGTCGATGCGTGGGCGCGTTCGATCGGCTCCGGAGCGTCATCGACCCCCAAGGCGATGCCGGCAATGCTCCAACGACTGGGCCTCTCGAAGGCGTCGTTTCGACGGCTGCTGCTGCGTGGATGGGACTCGGTATCCGGCACGGCGATCGGCGCAAGCGAGACCATCGCGGCTGAGGTAGCGCGGCGACGTGGGCACTGGGTGCTCAATCCATTTCGCCGCTAACACCGAAGTCGGCACGAGCACATGGAACAGTGGTGTCGCTGGCAAGGCTCGCCAGCTGTGGCACGCGCGATGGCCACGAAGCGCGGTCATCTCGGCGCAACCGAGCACGTGTGCGCGGCGCCATTGGGGACCCGTAGTTGATGACACCGCGATTCGCACGTGGCTTGGGCCGCGGATGCAGGGGAATCCCCTGTGCGAGCTGGTGGATTGGTGGGTGGCCGACTTCTGACTAGCTGGTGGATTGGTGGGTGGCCGACAATGGGTCTGCCGACAATGGGTCTCTAGCTGGTGGATTGGTGGGTGGCCGACTTCTGATCCCGACAATGGGTCTCGACTTCTGATCGTTCCCGACATCCAAGTCAAGGAAAGTACAAGGAAAGTAGTCAAATGGACTTGGTGGGTGGCCGACTTCTGATCGAAAGTCGCCAAAAAATGAATGGGAATCTGATGCCTTCGGTTTACGATATTGGTCCAGTCCGTCAATTCGTTTGCCCTTTCAGAGAGAGTACTCATGCCAACAATTCGTTTCCTCGGGGCAGTGATCGCAATTGCCACCACCGCCATGACGTTCGCCCAGGGAACATTCAATTACATTCGCGTTGGCGATGTCGACGGCTTCGGATTCATCACTGGTACAACGCCGGGGCAAAATGGCGAGCCAAACTGGCCGTTCAATTCCCCGTATGGGTCCAGTTGTACGCTCATCGGCGCCTGTTCAAATTGGGTGCTCATCAATGCCGCCGGAGCTCCGATCAATGTCGATGGAGTCGGTGTGCTTGAACAGGGTGACTACCTTCCCGACCTGGACTGCTCAAACCCGGCGTGCGACTACCCCAACTATGGGACGCACTACAACTCCGATGAGTTCGACAATCGCGAGGCGGTCGAGGTTACCGGGGGTACCTACGGCACCTACGTTGAGGTCGCCGGTGCCGTCAACATTGCTTCTGAGGGCTCAGGGTGGACCGATACAGCGGTCTCTGGAACTGGGCTCGGATGGAGCGGATGCTCCCTAGCGCCAGCCCAAGGGTCCTTCGTCTGTGGACAAGGCCAGCCCGTCGTCGTCTTTGACTTCTCGGTTGCCAGCGCAGATGCCACTCAACCACTCTATATCAACGCGGTCTTTGGTGACTATGACGTCGCATCGGCGAGTGACACCATTCGCATTCAAACAAGTACCGGCTCGGTACATTTCGTTCCGATCGTGACACAGAACAACGCAGCAGGAGAGGACGGCCTGATTCAACACGTGACCGCATCCATTCCCTTTGCCACCGTTTTCCCGAACTGGCCTGCAGCGACCACCGGCTGGCTGCTGGTCGACTTTGATATGCCTAGCGAGCCATTTACCGCATACGACTACTTCGAAGTCGCCATCGCACCGCTGGTCACCATCGGCTGTTGCTGCGTCGAGGATGGGCAAGGCGGCTGGACCACCACGGAGATGACCGAGGTCGATTGTCTGGCGCTTGGTGGAACCTATCAGGGCGATGGCGTGGGGTGCGACGGCCCGACGCCTCCGATGGGCGCCTGCTGCACCGATGCTGGATGCCAATACACCTCGGAGTGCGACTGCGACAAGCTCGCTGGTACTTTCTACGCCAACATGCCCTGCGATCAAGTTCCATGCGGTCAGGACCCCGGGGGATGTTGTTGTTATCTCGATCCCGATTCAGGTAGCTGGGTGTACCAATTCATCACCGAGGCGCAGTGCGCTCAGCTCAATGGTTTCTATCAGGGCGATGGTTATGAGTGCGATGCAGAAATCGTCCCAATGGGCGCCTGCTGCGTGGAGAATCAAGATGGTGAACAGTGGTGCTTCGAGACCTCGATCTGCCACTGTGACGATCTCGGTGGCATGTTCTTCAACGGATGGCAGTGTGATGACGACCCCGTACTCGAGAAGTGCCCCCCGCCCGATCTGGACGGCGCATGCTGCTACATCGACCCCAAGACCGGATGTTTTTCGTGCGTCAGGACCGACCACGAAAGCTGCATCAATGACTACCCATTCGGCCAATGGCAGGGCGACGGGAGTTCGTGCGACGATCCAAACATCTCGTGTTGCCGCCCGTTTGGAGCATGCTGCATCGGAGGATCATGCATCTGGACCTTCAAGGAAGCGTGCCTGGAAGGCGGCGGTGAGTGGAACGGCGCGGTCCTGTGCGACGATGCCGATTGCCCGCCGGATTGCCCCAGTGATATCAATGGCGACGGCGTCATCAATATCGACGACTTG
>CAZSSV010000297.1:0-3223 GCA_964609425.1 uncultured Isosphaeraceae bacterium
GGTCGACGCGGCCGAGGCGATCGCGGTGGCCGCGGCTGGGGCAACCCCGCGGAGGGGTTGCTTGGAGGCCCGATGGGCCGTGTCTCTCGCATGATGTTCAGGCCCGAGTACCTCACCCGGGACGTGCCCATCTTCGTAGAGATGCTGAGCCTTGACGACGATCAGGCGGCCGTCATTGAGATGTTGCTGGAGGACTATGACGCCAACTTCCGCCTCGCTGTGGAGGAGACGGAAGCAGCCATGGCTGACTTGGGCCAGGCGTCCGGCGTGGAAGGGCTTGAGCAGGAACGCGTCGAGGAACTTCGGGGGCGGATGGAGTCCATGCGGGAGGACATGCGTTCGGCCCGCGAGGCCGCAACGGGTGATGAAGGCGCCGAGGCCCTGAGTGATGAGGCCCGGGCCGAACAGCAGGCCAATCGGGATGCCATCCGATCCGAGTTCCGGGAGCGTATGCGGTCGATCCGAGACGAGTTTCGATCGGTTCGCGAAACGCAGATGCAGTCAGACGTGATGCAGGACCTCCTGTCCAGCCAGATGGCCTTGCTCAAGCAATTCGCACGCGTGCGGCGGAACATGGGGACCGAGGCGACGGCGGCCATGTCGGCCATTCTCAGTCAGCAGCAGTTGTCGGAGTGGCCTGGCGTGGAGCGTCGCCTTCGACGCATGCGGCTGCTTCCCGAGGGTCGCCTTCAGGGAAGTCGCACCGACTTGAAGCCCATGTTGGACATGGTCGGTGTCGATCTTGACGCCGAGACGGCGTCGGCATTGGCAGACATCGTCGCGGCGTGGGAGCTCGATCTCGATCGGGCACTGTTGCGGCGGACGGAGTTCGATGCGACGGCCATGTTCGACCTGCTGGCCGCCATGCAGGGGAGCGACCCGGACCGAATGCTTGAGATTCTCGGCCGGCGACAGTCTCGGGAGGAAGCGGTCCGGGACGTGACCGACGCGACGATCGATCTCATATCAGCCACCATTCCAGCGCCGGATGGCGACGCATTCCGGCGTAACGCCCTGCAGGCGGGCTATGAACGGATCTACCAGACGACCAGAAGCCAGCGAGCGATCGCGGCAGCAGCGAAGCTTCCCGATCTTGACCCTGAGCTCACCGAGCAGGTGACGCAACTGGGCGTTGCGTGCGATCTGGACATCGACGCTGCCAACGAGGACATCCTCGCCGAAGTCCGAAGTCATGAAGTACCGCGTGAGGTTCGCTTTGTCGAGCGCATGCGGCAGCGGCAGTCCGGCGCAGAACAGGCGGACCCTGCAAGCGATGCGAATCCGATCGGCGATGCGCACGAGGCGCGAGACAAGGTGGACGAGGCGTACATCGAACGCCTTCGCGACCTGCTGGGCGCCGAACGTGTGGCGGAGCTTCCCGGTGGCGTCGATCGATCACGGCGTGGTCGGCGTGGCGGGGGAGACCGGCAGGGTGGGGACGATCGTGATCGCCGCCGCACCGAGTTCATGGCCCAGTTCGACGCCAACAATGACGGTGAGATTGACGACGCCGAACGTGAGAAGATTCGCGAACACTTTCAGGGTGGTCGTGGGTTTGGTGGACCGCCATCGGTCGGTCCTGGCGAGTGATCCTAATCAGCGTCTGCGGAGGATGAACGTGGTATCGCATCGACTGCCGTCGAGCGGTACGGTCCGGTCGATGTCGAAGTCTCCGCCGCACACCGAAGCCAACTCGAATCGCGGCTCGCTGGCGATGAGGCGAAGGGCCTGCCGTGGCCCGTACGTGCGAAACCGCCACGACGTTTCGAAACGGCGGGTGCCGGTTGCTTCTGAGGCTACGGTCATGCGACATCGCAGTCGCTCGATGCGGGTGCGCCTGCAGGCGGGCCAGCCACGTATCACCGATGTGATGTCGCCGTCGGGTCGAGGGGTGACCCATCGTTCCCATCGCTCGACCCGGTCGTGATAGTCGGTCAGAGGCATGGTCATGATGTAAATGCCCCCTGGTCGAAGTGCGTCGGCAATGCAGCGAAGGTGATTGCGGGCGCAGGACTCCGTCAACAAGAGTCGCATCGTGGAGAGCATGTTGCATGCAAGGTCGTAATGGCCATCGGCTTGGAAGGACGTCATGCAGTCGACGTGGAGACTGCCATCGAGGCCATGGTGGCGGAGCCGCCGTGCGGCATATCCGAGCATGGTCTCGCTGAGGTCAAACCCGGTCACATCCCAGCCCCGCAGGGCCAGTTCGGTGAGCAGCCTTCCCGTACCGCACGCCGGCTCGAGCACTCGCCGCCCGGACGTGTGCGCCAGGTGTGAGTACACGGCCTCGATGAAGTCGACTTCGCAGGCGGTTTCTTCCGCGAAGACGGCATCGTAGAGATCGGGGTGTTGATACCAGTCGATGGATTCGAATCGAGGCACGGGGATGACACCTGCAGTTGGGCTCAGCGACCTGCGGACGGGGGGGAAGCCATGGTGGCGTGATCCCCAACTGTGGCGCATGATTCAAGTCCGGTCCAATACTCCCTTGTTGATCGGGCGGGTTTGATCCGGGTTGGGTTCGGTCGTAGAGTGGAATTCGCCATGATGATGCCCCTTGTGCTCACTGCTGTCTCGGTGACGGTCAATCCACACCCGCTCGCTGCCTTGTCGGGATCGCAACCGGTCGTGCTTGAAGTGCAACTTGATGACCGATTACCCCATTTTCCCGTGCGGCTGACCCCGTGGTCTCCCGCGGCCGCCGGCGCACGCGTCGAAGTGGTTGGCCGGGCCGGGGTGCGACCGGCCAGGTTGCCGAGCGTTCGGAGATGGCGTGGGCAGACCGCCGGCCGAGAGGTTCTGGTCGCCGTTGACCAGATGGGGGTGCGCGGGTTTACGCTGGAGGGCGGCCGTCTGCGGCGGGTCAGTCTGGATGGCGAAGTGCTCGTCGAGCATGACACGGTGGTCTGGTCCAGATCGAACATGACCTGTGAGACCGCCCCAGCCGGCGACGCGCCCGAACCAGCCGCGGCGAGCGATGCCGACCGATCGGCCGGTGCGTGCCGGGCCTTGCGCGTGGCATTTGACTCCGACTGGCCCTTCACCGACACGCTCTTCGGAGGCGATCCCGACCTGTCGGCTGCCTATGTGCTCGAGTTGGCAGCCGCCGTGTCAGTGATCTATGCCGACTCGCTCGACATGACCGTGGAGGTCGCCTATGTCCGCACATGGGCTGACGAAGCGAGTTGTCCATATGACCCGACCGAGCAGAACGATACGATGC
>CAZSSV010000298.1:0-3211 GCA_964609425.1 uncultured Isosphaeraceae bacterium
TGCCGGCTCGACGCCGCCAACCCCACGACCGCACCGAGCACGCTCATTCCATATCCCGCCACCGCGGCCGATAAGTCCATGTCTCGATCGCGGAGTCCCTCCGTCACAATCATCGCCGGCCCAAGCGCGCACAACATCATGGCCATCCGCTGGATGATGCACAGCGGGCACGGAAACTCCCACTCAACGAACTGCATCCAGAAGGCGCCAAGCAGCACACCACAGATGGCGAGAATCTCGAACTGCGCAACCATGTAGAGAAGTCGCCGCATGTCAGAATGAGAGTCCCAGATGATCGGTGGCGTGGTGCGCCAGCAGGAGGGAAACCGCAGCCAGCGCAACCACGAACAACGCAATCGCCAGCCACCGCCGTCGTGCGCGCATCGCCAGGAGCGTGAGAAGCAGCAAGATGAAGATTCCGGTCGCGATCACGCGTTCATGGTACTGCGTTAGGTGAGTTGAAGCGGGGGCGGCTCGCGTCGCGTCAGTGGCTCGAAGCGATTCCGGAGCGTCTCGGCATCGCACCCGCACGCTGCGGCGAGCCGGGCGACCACGCTGGAGTCCTCAAAGTCGTCACGCCGCATCCGAATCATGTAGCGACGGGCAATGGCATATCGAGCGCAGTGAATGTCCACCAGCCGAACCCGCATGCGTCCGGTTTCGGGGTCAATCAGGTCTTCGAACGGAATGGGTACGAATCGACCTTCCTGCAAGCTCACCATCGCGCCGCTTCCACCCTGGATGAGAAAGCGAGCCCCGCAGTATCCCAAGTCACGCGTGTACTCCAGATCAATCGGAATCGGGTCGGCCGATCGCAGTTCATAACCGAGGTTCTTGGAAACGACGGTGGTTTCGTGGCCCAGGTCAGAAACCCGCCGGGACACTTCTTTCGCCAGCACACGGCCGAGATCAAGTTCGGCGAGCCGAATGTGTCCGTGTGCGTCACGTTCCACATGCCCGAGCGTCTCAAGCTCTGCAGGGTCGATGGACAGGCAGACACCTTCGGCGATCACCGCCACACCGTCGCCCCGGCCAACGCTCTTTCGCTTGATGATGGCGCCAGCCAATACGTCCGCCACTTCGTCCAGCGTGACCTGATCTCCGTTGAACTCTTCTGGAATGATCGTAATCGTCGCTCCGGCCGCCTTGCCGATGCCGATCGCCAAGTGGCCGGCTTTGCGCCCCATCGCAACCACGAAGTACCAACGCCCGGTGGTCTTCGCATCGACCATGAGGTTCTGAACAATGCCCACACCGACGCTTCGAGCCGTCTCGTATCCAAAGGTGTTGATGTTCGCGGGAAGGTCCAGGTCGTTGTCAATCGTCTTGGGCACATGAGCTACGCGAATGGTGCCCGCGGCCTCTGCCACACCGCGAGCTGAGAAGGCGGTGTCATCGCCCCCGATCGTCAGGAGCATCGACACGCCGAGCGACTCCAGGGTCTCGACCACTCGTCGCATCGCGATCGGATCTCGCGTGGGGTTGGCCCTGCTCGTCCCAAGTACGGAGCCGCCCCGAAAGTGAATGCGACTGACACGATCCATCAGCAATGGAATCGCAGCGGACGAGTCCCCAGCCATGAGCTGTTCAAAGCCATGCTCGATTCCAATCACGTCCACACCCCGGAGCCTCGCGCGAATCGTCGCGGCAGCGATCACGCTGTTGATCCCCGGAGCGGGCCCACCTCCGACAAGAATGGCCAATCGCTGATGACTCATGGTGGGCAGACTAGCCGCGCGGGCTGTAGGCTGCCCGACATGAATACCATGTTCATCGCGGCACTTCTCACGGTACACGCGGATGGATTCACGCCAATCTTCGATGGATCGACCCTGGACGGCTGGGTCAACGTCAATGGAGCTGCCTCCACCTGGCGGGCAGAAGACGGCATGATCCGCTGCACTGGCAAGCCAACATGCCTGCTGCGTTCTGATCGCATGTACGAGGACTTCATCCTCGAGCTCGAATGGATGCACCACGAAGCCCAAGGCAATGCTGGAGTGTTCGTGTGGTCCGACGCACTTCCCGCACCCGGTGTGCCATTCAGCAAGTCGATCGAGGTGCAGGTGATGCTCGGCGTCGAAACGGAAAACTACACCAGCGAGGGTGACATCTTTTCGATCTGGGGCGCGACCATGACGCCAGATCGCCCACACCCAAGCGGGTGGGCTCGATGTCTCCCGAGCGATGCCCGCACAAAGGGCCCGGGCCAATGGAACCACTACCGCATCGAGTGCATCGACGGCCGCATATCACTCGCGGTCAATGGCAAGGTGGTCAGTGGTGGTTACGACTGCAATCCAAGGAAGGGGTACATCTGCCTGGAGGCGGAAGGCTCGCCCGTGGACTTCCGAAACCTCCGCATCAAGCAGTTGCCCGAGGAGCCATCACCGTGGGCCGACACCGCCAACGCCGCAGTGGGCTTTCGGCCGCTGTTCAATGGACTCGACTTCACAGGTTGGAAGAAGCCCGAGGGCCACGAAGACAACTGGACCGTCTCGGGCACTTCGATTGCTCACAATGGTGAAGGGGGCGATCTGTGGTCGGAGGTCTGGCTGAACGACTTCGATCTCATCGTGGACTGGCGATGGACCGGGGAGAGCCAGGGGCCCATGGAGCGGCCGGTGATCGGCCCCGATGGAAGCCCGGTGGTCGGGGAGGATGGAGCGGTGCACACCGCGACCATCGAAGAGCGCGACAGCGGCATTTACCTGCGCGGCTCGAGCAAGAGCCAGGTCAACATCTGGTGCTGGCCGGTCGGAAGCGGCGAAGTGTGGGGATACCGGACCGACGGGGAGATGCCTGCCGAGGTTCGGGCCTCCGTCACGCCCACCACCAACGCCGACAAACCGGTCGGAGCCTGGAACCGCTTCTTCATCCGCATGCGCGGCGAGTACCTGACCGTGGTGTTGAATGGCACGACGGTCGTCGATCACGCCCATTTGCCCGGTGTCGCGTGGCGCGGGCCGATCGCCTTGCAGAGCCATGGAAGCAGCATCGAGTTCACGAACATCCTCGTCCGCCAGTAGATGCCCCTGACCCCCTGCTGACGGTGGCCAGGTAGCCGCGGAGCGACGGCACGCTGGAGTGTGGCCCTGCCGCAGCCAGCCAGCAACTGTGGCCCGCTCAAGCCAACGTCTGCCGCACGGCCCCCCGCCGGAAACCCCCGCCGGCCCCCCCCCCCGGAAACCCCCTGCGTGCCGGTTGTGGC
>CAZSSV010000299.1:0-3206 GCA_964609425.1 uncultured Isosphaeraceae bacterium
CCCGAATGCGACGCTTCAGCGCAGGGTCGCTGATCGCAACGAATCGCCAAGGCTGCTTGTTGGCCCCGCTGGGCGCCGACCCGGCCGCTGCCACGATGGCCTCGATGATGGCACGATCAACCGGTTCGGTGGAGAAGTGACGAACGGATCGTCGCTTGGCCACCGTATCGCGAAACTGACGGACCGACTCAAGAGGGTCGAGTTTCGGCCTCCAGGGCTCGTGCGGGATGAATGCGGCGGGGGTGGTCATGGCTGTGCTCCGGCAGTCATGGACCATCGGCCACATACGATACAGGGTTTCAAGTGTGTACCCTACGTCGATGCTCAGTTCGCTCGCCATGGCTGCATTGTGGCTCTCCGCGGGGGTCGGAGGTGGGTCGGTCGAGACGGGCGACATCTACCTGTCGCTGCAGGCCGAGCAGCAGTGGCTGCTGGCGTGCGTAAAGAATGGCTACCCGCTGACCCGTGATATGCAAGCCCGGCTCCATGAGCTCCTGCAGGCGCCACTTCAGATCTTCGATGTGGCATCGGGCCGGGACCGGCCCATGTGGCTCGTTGGCTGGGACGAAGAAGGCTTCAACGCGACGCTTCCCCACATCGGTCCCATCATGCATGGTTCCCGTTGCGCTCTCGGCCGCGGTGTGGCTGCCGGCGCGCACGGCGACGCGATGGCGCTTGCCGCTGACGTCGCTCGATGTGTCAAGGCTGCAGGCCACGTCAGCACATCGCCAGCACTCATCACGAGCCTCATCTCGATGAGCATCGCGCGCCGCGCAGCAGAGACAGCCCAGGCCGCCGTCGACCGCGGTCAAGTGACTCCCGAGGCTGCAGCCGCCATGGCGCGGTCACTCCGAACTTCCGGCAGCAGTGAACACTCCGGCATCGACGGCAGTCCATTCGGACTCGGCGCTGCGATCGGCCAAGAGCGCGCCGTCGTCTCCGGCTGGATGGCGAGGACACTGGAGCTTGACGAAGGCACCGATGACGACCCAGTGTCACCAACGGCCTTGGGCGTAGCGAGGGACGTCCTGGGTGGCATGAGCGCCGCCGGCTTGACCAAGGGCATGCTCCGCGCCGAACTGGCCCGGATGGACGCGTACTACGCCGAGCTCGAACAGATTGCTGAGATGTCGAACCACGCCGCAGCGGACCGGCGCGTCACGGCGCTGGAAGCCAAGGTTGAACGCGCGGGAGGTCTCGCCTCCGTACTCATGCCCGCCATGTCCCGAGTCCTCGAAAGACGCCAAGAGACGCTCGAAGAGATTCGCGGCGTCGCTGCGGCGCTCGACCACGTGGCAACCGGCCAGTTGCCTCAGTCAGCCAATGCCGCATGGTGGTGGATTCGGGCGGGTTCGGCCGCGCGGGTGTGTGCTGGACCATGGCACGATGACCCCGAAGTGGCGGCGGCCGTCGATGCGCTTCTCGCCGCCGCCGACGCGCTGCAGAGCGCGGCGTACCCGGAACCCATCGAGGGCTACGTCGAACCGATCATCCCATGGTGGCTTCCTGACCAGGATCTTCTCGCTCAGGGATTGCTCGCCAGAGTGAAGGCGAGCGTGCAGCGCGGCGACACGCCAGCCGCCGCCCACGATCTGGAGCGACTCATTCGCATGACGGCCACCATGGGAAACGCCAAGGCGATCGCACCATCCCTGACCGCCCTGTCGCTGGCCGAGCGATTCACACCCCTCGTCGAACAGACAGCACCCCTGATGGCCACGTCCACGCGGGTCGATCTTGAACGATGGGTCCGCACCATCTCAACGCGTGACCCACTGGGCATTCGATCGGCAGCGTCTTCGACGCGAGCGCGACTGAATGATGTCATTCCGATGTGGTATCCCGATACGACGCTGTTGATGGATGTCCCGGCCGACGAGGCCGGTCTGCTCAGCATGATCGCATGGCTTCGTGGTCGGGCCACTGCGTCCCGTGGAATCTTCATCGCACCGGGTGGCGACAGCGCCGACTCCCCACTTGCGTCCCTCGATGATGTCCGGCTCGATGCGTGGAGCGACGTCGGCGCGGCCAACGAACGGCCGGTTGGGTTTTCCGAGTTGGGTGGAGAGGACTACGAAGCCGCGTCCATGGCGGCCGCCGCTCTGCTGAGCCGGCTTCGCGCCACACTCAGTCGCTGATCTCCGTTGCGAAGTCGAAAGCCGGAAGCCGATTGCTCGGCTTCCGGCTTTCCTCATGGCGTGATCGCGTCGCGATGTCAGGACCAATTCTCCAGAACGATCAGGAGATCGCCCATGTCGATCACGCCACTTTGGTCGGCGTCGAGGCCGTCGCAATCGTTGTCGAGGCCCTCGCAGGTCTCGCCCCAGCGACCGATCATGAGCACGAGATCATCGACATCCACAAAGCCGTCGAAGTCGAAGTCGCCGGGCACCCAGATTCCGCACCAGGGCAGATCGATGCAGATCGTCTCGGTGCAGACGGCGCCATTGCTGAACGTGACCTCGAAGTCGATGCAAACGGTGCTGCCCTGCGCGACACCGGTGAGCACGGTGTCGAAGGGCCATGAGTGCATGCCGGGAAGGGACATGGTCACGTGGTCCGGCGTCAGGGCGGCGCCGGAGGGCGGCGTCATGTCCACACTGGTGATCGCGTGCGTGGCATCCATGTTGCTCACGCCGAGGTGAAGGTCGAACTCCCAGGGGGACATCCAAGTTCCACACTCGACATTGAGTACCTGAATGATCGGGCAGTCGGCCGTCGGAGCGGGTGTGTCTTCGTGCCGCGTGACGACCAGATCGCCGAGGAGCGTCTTGTCCTGAATCGACAGGTCGCCGTTGTAGTCGACGAGCCAGCTGTCGGTCACCGAGCCACCGGCCGCAGGCAGGCCCTGGAAGCCGTACATATTGTCGCCGGTGCCGAGGTGCATGGCATCTGCCGATGCCCAGACACGCTCCGCCTTCGCGTCAACACCACCTGCCGCCGACTCGACGATCGCGCCCACATGGAAGACTGCGGTCGTCTGCACCCAGCCGGCGGTTGTGCACGTGTACTCGAGCACGCGGGCCTCGTGAGCGCCCATGTGGTCGATCCCGGACTGCGTACGCTCGCCGAGCACCATGGTGCCCTCGGGGCTGAAGTCGATGTCGGCCACCGGAGATGAGAACCCGTAGTTGGAATCTGAGTAGAAGTCGCTCAGCGTGATCTCCAGCACCGATGTACCCATGATGGGTACATCGGTGCTGGAG
>CAZSSV010000300.1:0-3201 GCA_964609425.1 uncultured Isosphaeraceae bacterium
AGTCCAGTCCACCGAAGCCGGACACACCATCGGGCCCGCCGGCCACGGAGGGGACCGCCGCAAGCAGCAGAATTGGTGCAAGGGCGGATTTGATACGCATCGGGTCTGTCATCTTCGCTCCTGGGGCCCCCGAGCGCCGGTTCAGGCAGGGAAGTCTACCTGCGGGGCCTGCGTCAGGTTGCGGCTGCATCCGGGCGGAGATACAGTGCGGAGATCGGGACGGCTCGCCACGTGGCGGGCCCCATGGCGTTGTCGTACTGGAGTATCGCGGTGCTTGAAGGCCCCGGTCAAAGCGTTTCCTGCCATGTGGAGTGATCTGCTCCATTCCGTGTCCGTGTGCCGCGTGGCCTCGGACGCCTGTGTGTGGCCTGTTCAGGGCCGACTTGGGGATGTCCCCATGACCTGAGCGACGACCAAATTCGGTCGCGGCGGGTCGCGTGCGTGCCAGAAGGCTTTTGCCGGAGTGCACATGCGAGTCGGATGAGCGGGTCACGGTCTCCAGGGCTGTGACCCTGTCTGTTTTTTGCCCAGCGGTGTGCTGGGCATGGACCGAGCGGAAGTTCCGCCCGAGCTTTGGGAAAGCGATCACCAGATGAATTCCGAGACGATCCGTTTCATCGACGCCATTGCCCGCGACCGCAATGTGGACCGCGAGCTTCTTCTGCGTGACCTCGAGCAGGCCATGATCAGTGCCGCTCGCAAGCACTTCAATTCACTCGATACCGAGGAGTTCGCGTGCAAGGTCGATCCAGTCAGCGGTGAGATCACACTGTGGCAATTGCACGAGGACGGCTCTGCTGAAGTCATTCCACTCGAGGCGCTCGGCCGGATTCCGGCCCAGACTGCCAAGCAGGTGATGATTCAGAGATTCCGGGACAACGAACGGGCCGGCATTCTCGAGGAGTTCGGCAAGCAAGTTGGCGAGATCGTGACTGGAACAGCCCACCGGTACGAAGGTGGCGCGCTGGTTGTCCAGGTTGACAGAGCGGAAGGCTTCATGCCGAGGGGTGAGCAGATTCCCGGAGAACAGTTTCACCAGGGTGACCGGGTTCGGTGTGTGATTCGGGACGTTCGCGAGGACGGAAACCGGGTCAAGATTGTGCTCTCTCGCAGCCACGAAGACTACATTCGGAGGCTCTTTGAAGCTGAAGTACCGGAGGTGGCCGAGCACGTCATCGAGCTCAAGGCCATGGCTCGGGAGGCCGGCTTTCGAACGAAGGTTGCGGTGGCTTCGATCGACTCGAAGGTGGACGCCGTCGGTGCCTGCGTGGGTGTCCGCGGCAGCCGCATTCGCAATATCGTCGACGAACTTGGTGGAGAAAAGATCGACATCGTTCGGTGGAACGAGTCCAGCCAGGTGCTCCTCGGCAATGCGCTCAAGCCGGCCGAAGTCAATGAGGTCAGCCTGTGCTTCGAACTCGGCCGAGCGACCATCATCGTTCGCGAAGACCAATTGTCACTGGCCATTGGACGCCGAGGCCAGAATGTCCGCCTGGCCGCCAGACTCACCGGCTGGGACATCGACATTCTGACGCCGGAGGAGTTTGCTCGAGGCCTTGAAACCCTTGAGTCCACCGTCAAGCCCATCGAGGGCATCGACGATGCGATGCTGGACCGCATGGGCGCACTTGGCATGATCAGCGTCTTTGATGTCGAGGAAGTGGGCGTCGAAACGCTTGTCAACGATGTCGCGATGTCCGAAGAACTCGCCGCAACCGTACTGGAGCAATGTGCTGCCAAAGCACGCGAAGTGCAGGAGCAGCAGGAGCGGGAGAAGGAAGAGGAAGAGCGTCGTAAGGCAGAGGCCGAAGAGGCCGCCATTGCCGTTGCTGGCGAGGAAGGCGAGTCGGCTGCCGCATCGATTCTGGGTGACGGTCCCGCTGTCGAATCTGCACCAGCGGAGGCGTCCGGACAGGACGAAGAGGTCGAGGCCGAGGCCGCGGCATCCTCCATTCTCGGCGGCGGTGGAACGAGTCAAGACACTGGGGAGGGTGCGCAGGGCTGATCGCAGGAGTGATCAGCGGCGCAGGAGCAGCAAGTGGCCAAGAAGAGTACGACAAAGCGGGTTCACCAGATCGCCAAGGAACTCGGCGTGACATCGAAGGATGTCGTCGCCAAGTGTTCCGAGGAGGGCGTGCCCAACATCACCAATCACATGTCCGCCATCTCGGTGGGCCTGGCCGCCACCATTCGAGAGTGGTTCAGTGGCGCCGGCAGTGGCGGCACCGCCGTGCAGACGGCGGCGCCGGTCGATGTGAAGCAGGCTCGCGCCAAGGCCAAGAAGAAGGCCACCCGCAAGCCGGCCGATCAGGCCGACAAACAGCCCGAGCCGCCTGCAGCACCCACGCCGGAGAAGGCACCGCCGCCCACCCCATCCGTACCGCCGCCCTCGGCGAGCCGCGGAACCGGGCTGATCGAGCCGCCGAGCAAGGTGCCGCCCTCGGGTGACACGCCATCGTCTGGTTCACCAAAGGTTGTGCCGAACCAACCGGTACGCCCCGAGAAGGTGGAGCAACTTGGTCGCAAGCTTGATGAGCCCAAGAAAACGACCCTGTCCGGCCCGAAGGTCATTCGGGTCGAGCAGCCCGAGCAGGTGCGAGCCCCCAGGCCCAAGGGTCCACCGCGTGGCCCCGGAGGTCCAAGCGGTCCAGGCGGTCCAGGAGGCGGAATGGGTGGACCTGGTGGTCCTCCCATGCCCGATGCCCCCGGTCGTGGTCGGACGTCTCGACGCAATCGGCGCCGTAGCGGGGCCGCCGATGGACGTCAGGAAACGCAGGGCGGGCGGCCACAACAGGGTGGGAGCGGCACTCAACGCAACTGGCGCGAGCAGGATCTTCGCGAGCGTGAGCAGCGGCTCTCTCGCAGCGGCGGGTACTTCCGCTCGGTTCGCCGCGACAGCACCAAGAAGGCCACTGGACCGACCGGCGCGCGTGCCAAGTCGGCGGTTGATCTCGGCGGCGCCATTTCGCTGCCGGAGCCGCTGACGATCAAGGCACTGAGCGCCGCCAGTGGCGCGAAGACGCGGGACATCCTTCGGTATCTCATGAGTGAGGAGCATGATGTCACCATCAACTCCACGCTGGAACCGGAGGTGGCGGTTGAGTGCATGCTGTCCTTCGGTGTCGAACTCGAAGTGATCGAGTCCAAATCGGCCGAAGAGCAGATTGCGGACTCTTTCACCGATCGCGACATGAAGGACGA
>CAZSSV010000301.1:0-3198 GCA_964609425.1 uncultured Isosphaeraceae bacterium
CATTCCGGCAGACATACCAGCCGCTCCGCTGGTCCTTGAGGACCACCCGGCGTCAACATGCGGACATAGTCATTGCGATCGAGAAGTTCGACGATCTTCCGCACATCTCGGCGATGTCCACCAGATCGCTCAACCAGCGAACCAATCGACACAACCGAAGAGGAATACGGCGCCGCGCCGAATTCCGCATGTGGCCGATGCTCACACCAGAGAATCACCCAACACTTCACCGCCAGCGGCGGCAGGGCGCGGGCGTGGTAGTTCATGAAGAATCCAAGCTTGGCGAATCGCATTGCGGTCTTTCGCGGCTGACATGCTCGCCTGTTCGGCGGCAGCCCGGGCGGACCTTTCGGCCCAACCCAGGCACCGGCCTGCAATGCAGCCGGGCGGGCCAATTCGACGTCAGCAGCATCGGCATCGGGCTGACCAGTGTTCGGGCTGAATTGAGCCATCAGCCAAGGCTCCAGTTTTCACCACGGGCGCCACCATCGCCTGCGTCCCTGTCTTGGGTTGGTGGCTCGTCATCTAAGATCGGCTCCGCGGTTCGCTTCAACCTGTCAAACCGCATCGCAGGCCCGTTGAAAACGAGGTCCAGGTCGACGGCAGGCCCGTGGCGATTCTTCAGACATCGCCAGCGGACGTTCCGCGTTTCGCTGTCGTCATCCGCGTCTTCGTCCACCTCACCGACGAACGCAACGTCGGCTGTGTACTCGATGGCGCTGGAACCCTTGAACGCCTCAAAGATGTTTCTCGACTTGATGCTGCCGGCTCCCCTTGGCATCGCGGACACGATGACGAACGTGCAGCCGCTCACCGCGGCGATTGCCGTCAGTTCGGCCATGATGCCGTCGAGCTGCGCGACCCGCCCTGGGGCCAGATCCGCCGGCCGGACCAGCTGCAAGTAGTCCACAACGATCACCGCGTACTTGAACGCAACGTCCTTGATCCGCTCCAGGTCCGTTGGCGGGGCCATGACATGCAGCCGCGGGGCGATCTTCTCGAGACGCACCATCGCCTCGTCCCGCCGCTGGATCTGCTCGGGTGTTCCGAAGTGCAGTGCATACGCCGGCGGGCTCGCCTCTTGCTGCACCAGGCGCGCGGCCAGTTGTCGGCGACTCATTTCTCCCGCCATGTACAGCGCCTCGGCATTTGGCTGGTTGCGAAGGAAACCGCGTAGTACTTGAAGCACCAGCGCCGTCTTGCCGCAGCCCGGCGGCGCCGCCAGGACGATCTTCCAGCTGTCCTGCATGCCGCCGTCCGGCATTGCGTCGTCCCACCATCGCAGTCCGGTCTTCCATGTCGGCGGTGGTTCCGCGATGGCTTCGGCAAGGTCCAGCGGCGGGAACGGATCTTCGGCGGCGATCGCCAGCAGGCTGGCTGCGTTCGCCTCGACCAGATCGGCCAAGATCATTTCTGGCGGCTGCTTCTCAAGTTGGTTGCGAAGGTGTGTACGCAGGGCAGCGACCCTGTTGGCCTCTAGTTCAAATCCGGCGGCTGATAGCGCCTCGATCAGTAGGCCAGTACTGACGTGGATGTCCTTGCGAGGTTCGCGGCCATCCCAATGTGATGCTTTCATTTTCCATAACCCCCATTGTTACCTCGCAACAACGTGTAGACCGAAATGCCACGCTGTTGATTACCCTTGTGAATGCACTTGAGGAGCCCGCGCCGGGCAAGGCGTCGGATCGCTCGACTGATCGTTGATTCGGCAACGCCAGTGCGGCGGGCGAGGTATGACCTCGCCGTTCGCGCCGTATTGTCTTTGGTGTCGCACCAGAGCAGCAGCCAAACCAAGGTTTCGGTCGGCGTTAGGTGCCGCATATCAACGTCCACGAATTCGTTGACTTTCTGAAACCGTGCTTTGGTTTCCTTGGTGGCGCGGCGCTTGCTCATGCGGCACCGCCATGCCTGTGCCGGCACGACGGGCAGCCCGCGTCGATCCAGCGGTCCAGATCCGTCCGCCGCCATCGAATGCAACCGGCCAGCCGCACCGGCCGCGGCATCAAGCCACAGTCGGCCATCCGGCGTACGGTCCTGGTTGAGATATTGAGACGTGTTGCCACGTCTGAGACATCGAGCATTTCTGCTCGATCCGATGCGCTGTTGGCCCCAGCGGTTTGGGCATTGGGCGTCTGCATGAGACGGTCCCCCTAGTTTGTCCTCGACCGAGCCCCAGAATTCGCATCCTGATCGACTCAGTCCTCACTAAGGGGAAACCGGATTCGCCTTCCGCCCAATAATCCGGTTGTCTAGGATCGCAATCTTTGCTCACGGTGTGCCGGCGAGGGTCTGCCCGCAGAGAGAGCAAACCGGATTCCGGTCTTCATCCGCTTTTCCGCCGCTTGTCAATCGGTCATGGCACGCCTGCTAGATCTGGTCAATGCCCGCAATGCACTTGCCAGTCCGGCCAGCCCTCGGTTTGTTCTTGTTCAACCCGCGGTCACTTCTGGCAGTCCGTACACATCTCGACCACGATCCGTACTCCAGCATGGCTTCGCCTTCGCTCTTGAAAGCGTCATAGACGTCTTTCGCGGTGTGCTTGGCGATAGCGGCCCGCAATTGTGAGGTATCGGTGTTATCGAAGTCAGCGCCCTCCAAGCGTCGCAAGCCTGCTAGATACTGACCCCAGCACTTTTCTGCCGCGGCGCTCGCCCGGCTGTTGGGCGCCTCATCTGGCTTCGCCGGCTGGCTTGCCTGTCGTTGGATTTGAACTTCGGAGCGGATAGCGGGCCACTCTTCGTAGACGAACGGCCAACCTCGCTCGGAACACATTGCGCACTCATAGAGCAGGTGATTCACCGATGCCTCTAGGTCTGCCGGCCAGTCGATCCTATGGCCAACAACAGCAGCCCGGGCCAGACTGTGCTTTACAATTTGGAATGGTTTAGGCGGTTCTTGATCGTCTAGCTCCAGCCCACCATGCCGCCAATGGATGATGCAAGCCTCAAGCGTCTCGACAGCATCGGCCATTAGCCCAACGAACAGGCGTACCAAATCAGCTCTTGGGGGGAGGTCTTTGCTTCTAATGCTGGCGGCTACCGCTTCGATGTCCCGTGGGCTACTAGCGTAGATCTGCTCAGCGTCTATGTGCGGCCATGGAAATCCGGTGTCGTCTATGTCAGCCATCCTTGGCTCCTGATCTGGGCAGACCAGCACGACCGCGACGGGATCAGGTTGAACCGACCGCAGCCGCAGCTG
>CAZSSV010000302.1:0-3185 GCA_964609425.1 uncultured Isosphaeraceae bacterium
GGATCGCGTTGAGTAGCTGCACGCCTTGATCCATCGGTCGCTGGAAGGCCTTTCGCCCCGAGATGAGTCCACTCCCGCCGGCACGCTTGTTGATCACCGCGGTTCGGACCGCCTGCGCGAAGTCGTCTTCGCCACTGGCACCTCCGGAGTTGATCAGGCCGGCGCGGCCCATGTAACAGTTGGCAACCTGCCACCGGCACAGGTCGATGGGGTGATCGGTACAGAGGGTGTCGTACATCGACTCGTCATACTTGCCGAACGATCCGTGCTCGTTCATCGCAACGTACCCGCGGTTGTTCGTCGGCTGCTTCTGCTTGATGATGTCTGCTTCGATCGTCACTCCGAGGTGGTTCGCCTGCCCGGTCAGATCCGCCGAAGCGTGATAGTCCGTGCCGCCGACCTTGAAGTCATTGTTTCGGAGGTAGCACCACAGCACGGTCGCGAGCCCTCGTTCGTGGGCGTATGCAAAGGCGTCCGCGATCTCGATGATCTGGCGACGCGACTGTTCGCTTCCGTAGTAGATGGTTGCACCGACAGCGACCGCGCCCATGTTCCAGGCTTCATCAATCGATCCAAACATCACCTGATCGAACTGATTCGGTGCCGTCAACAGTTCGTTGTGATTGATCTTGACGATGAACGGAATCTGATGGGCATACTTCCGTGCGACCGATCCGAGGACGCCGTAGGTACTGGCGACCGCATTGCACCCACCCTCGAGGGCGAGCTTGACGATATTCTCAGGGTCGAAGTACATCGGATTCTTCGTGAATGACGCAGCGCCAGAGTGCTCGATGCCCTGATCGACCGGCAGAATGGACAGGTACCCGCTGCCACCCAGTCGCCCATGCCCATACAGGGCCTGTATCGACCTGAGCACCTGCGGGCAGCGGTCGCTCGCCGTCCAGATGCGGTCGACGAAATCTCCCCCCGGCAGGTGCAACATGTCGGCTGGCAGGACACACTGGTGCCCCAGCAGGTCATCGGCTTCGGCGCCGAGGTACTCGAGGGTCGTGGACGTCGCGGTCGTCATGGCGATGCTCTCCGAGGGGTGTGCTGCCGAGCCTCTACTCGACAGACGGGTCAGGATACCAGCCCCCTCCTATCATCGCGTCCATGTCCGCCCCGCACAGAGACCGGGTTCTCGTCGCCATGTCAGGCGGTGTCGACTCGTCCGTCGCGGCGGCATTGCTCGTCGCGCAGGGATTTGACGTGGTTGGCTGCTTCATGCGGCTGGGCAGCCCCGGTGACTCGGTGGCAGGCATGCCCATCGGCCACAAGGGCTGCTGCTCCATCAATGATGCCGATGACGCTCGGCGGGTGGCGGGACGCCTTGGCGTCCCGTTCTACGCCCTCAACTTCGCGGATGACTTTGAGCGGATCATCGCGTATTTCGAGGACGAATATCACGCCGGCCGAACGCCCAACCCCTGTGTTCGGTGCAACGATTGGCTCAAATTCGGCAAGCTGCACGCGTACGCCGATGGAATCGGGGCCAAATGGGTTGCGAGCGGCCACCACGCGCGCATCGATCGAACCACGGGAACGGCTCGGCTCCAACGGGCCGTCGATATGGGTAAGGACCAAACCTACGTACTCTTCGGAGCCGGTGGCGTCGCAGGGCTGCGGCCACGACAACTCGATCGCATGCTCTTGCCCATCGGCGACATGAGCAAAGAAGAGGTTCGCCGGCGAGCTGAAACGCTTGGGCTTGGTGTGCACACAAAGCCCGACTCGCAGGAAATCTGCTTTGTGCCTGATGATGACTACGCCGGGCTGCTCGCGCGAAGAGACCCGTCCCGGTTCTCGGAGGGCCGCGTACTCGACGTCGATGGGACCGAACTCGCCACCCATCAGGGGCATCAGAACTTCACGATTGGCCAGAGGCGAGGGCTGGGCGTGGCAATGGGCGAGCCTCGATACGTGGTCGATAAGAACCCAAAGGCGAACACGGTGACGCTGGGAGTTCTGAACAACCTCGATGCGCATGGGTGCGCCGCCCGCGAGGCGAGTTGGCACAGCCCACCGGAACGCGGCTGGATGCCGTGCACTGCCCAGATTCGGGCGCATGGCGAGGCACTTCCGGCGCACGTCCGCGCCACTTCGGAGTCGGACATCGAAGTTCGCTTCGATACCCCACACCGCGCCGTCGCCGAAGGGCAGGCGGTGGTCTGTTATCAGGACGACCTCGTCCTGTGCGGCGGCTGGATCATCACTGTGGAGCGGACGGTGTGAGTTTCGACTTCACCCATTCCCTTCCACGCCATGCGCGGCCTGGGGCCAGGATGCCAGTCATGGCCGCCAATGTCGTGGCGACCGGACAACCACTCGCCTCACACATCGGGCTGGACATGCTCGCCCGTGGCGGCACCGCGGCCGACGCTGCCGTGGCGACGGCGGCTGCGCTGACGGTCGTGGAACCGACCGCCAATGGGCTCGGAAGCGACGCATTTGCCATGATCTGGAATGGCCAATCGCTCCAGGGCTTCAATGCCTCCGGCCGATCGCCCGCGGCCCTGGACGTGGCGCGTCTGCGACGCGACGGGATGCCCCGGCTTGGTTGGGATGCCGTCACCGTGCCGGGATGTGTGGCGGCCTGGGTCGCGCTCTGGCGAAAGCATGGCAGGCTCCCCTTCAGAACACTGATGGAACCTGCCATCGCGTGTGCCCGCAATGGGTTTCCGGTTTCCCCACAGTGCGCCACGGCGTGGGCTCGCGCAGCAGAGCGTTACAGAAACTTTCAGTCGTGGCAGGACACCTTCACCCGCAACGGTCGTACACCGGCTATCGGCGAAGTCTGGTCCCTGCCAAGCCACGCGGCAACGCTTGAGCTGATTGCAGAATCCGAGGGACGCGACTTCTACGAAGGCAGCCTCGCCGATGCCATCGTGGCCGATGCTCAGGCTCACGGTGCCGCATGGTCTTTGGAAGACTTGCGGGGACACACCGCTGCCGAGATCGATCCGTGGTCCGTCGGCTTCGGAGACGTCGAGCTTCACGAACTCCCACCCAACGCCCAAGGTCTTGCGGCACTCGTCGCGGCCGGTGTGCTCGACCGGTGCGACCCCGGTCGCTTTGATGCGGATGACCCGCAACTGCTTCACCTGCAGATCGAGTCCATGAAACTCGGCTTTTCTGATGCAGCGGACCATGTGGCCGACCACGATCACATTCATCCGGAAGCC
>CAZSSV010000303.1:0-3142 GCA_964609425.1 uncultured Isosphaeraceae bacterium
GATCGACAGGTTTGCGTCGTTTTCGAGGATCTGTTCGGTGGTGGCCACGGCGCAGAAACCGTCTTCGTCGACAAACTCCCGGTAAGCGCCAACGATGCGCTGTTGGTGTTCGGGTTTGAAGAAGCTTTGTGCACGTTCTCTGGCGATTTCGCCGACGGCGTTGATGAGCAGGATCTTGTTCTGGCGGTCTTTGGGCTTCTTGGTGCGGCAGATGACGACGCAGGCTTCCATGGGTGAGTTGTAGAACAGGTTCGGTCCGAGGCCGAGCACACATTCGATGAGGTCGGCCTCGATGAGTGCACGGCGCATCGCTTGTTCTTCGTTTCGGAACAGGACGCCGTGCGGGAACAGGATGGCGCACCGTCCGGTTTTCGGGTCAAGGCTGGAGAGGATGTGTTGGAAGAACGCATAGTCGGCTCGTCCCTGTGGTGGCGTGCCAAAGGTGTTTCGCCCGTAAGGGTCGTTGGTCCATGCGTCCTGGTTCCAGGAGCTGATCGAGTAAGGCGGGTTGGCGAGGACCACGTCGAAGGTGGCGAGCTTGTCGCCCAAGATGAACGCCGGGTCCGACAGGGTGCTCTTTCCGGCGGCGATCTGGAAGTCCTCCACACCGTGGAGGACGAGGTTCATGCGGGAGATGGCGGCGGTGATGTGGACGAGTTCCTGCCCGTAGAGGCCGAGGGTCCGTGGGTCGCCACCCTGGCGTTTGACTTCGGCGAGCGCTGAGATGAGCATTCCGCCGGTGCCGACGGTCGGGTCGTAGATCGTTTCACCGGCGGCCGGTTCGAGCATCTGGACCATTAGGTGGACGAGGGTCCGGTTTGTGTAGAACTCCTGGGCGGTGTGTCCGCTGTCGTCGGCGAACTGTTTGATCAGGAACTCGTAGCCGTTTCCGAGCTGGTCTTCGGGGACGGACTCGAGGTCGAGTGCCCGTGTTGAGAAGTGTTCGATGAGGTTCTTGAGGACCTCGTCGGGGAGTTGCGCTTTGTCGGTCCATGCTGCGTTGCCGAAGATCCCGTTTAACCGTTCCGGGTTGGCGGTTTCGATCGCCCGAAAGGCGTCCACGAGACTGCGGCCGACGTCGCGTGCTGTGCTTCGCACATCAGTCCAGTGGGCACCGCCGGGGACGACGAATCGGTCGTTGGCGGTGGCTCGGGCGTAGGCGTCGTCGTCGGTTTCCGCGAGTGCAGCGGCGTGGTCGCCGTCCCAGACGTCGGAGAGGCGTTTGAAGAACAGCAGCGGGAAGACGTACTGCTTGTAGTCGCTGGCATCGATCAGGCCCCGTAGCAGTGTCGCTCCGCCCCAAAGGTAGGTCTCGAGTTCGCTCTGGGAGATCGGCTCGCTCACTAGATCAACCCTGTTTCAGCGAGTACGACTCGGAGGTTGTCTTCAGCGGCCTTGGCTTCTTGGATCGCCTGGCGGAAATCGGCGAGGGCTTCTTCCAATGGTGGGACGTATTCGACCGGAGGTTGAACGAACCTAGAGATGTTGAGCGTCCAGTCTTCGGCTTCAATTTCGGACAGTTCGACAACGCTCACCTTGTGTTCGACGCTCGTGAACTCCCTGACCCAGGTGGCGACCTGTTCGACGTGTTCAGGGTCGAAGAAGTTCTGAGCACGTCCCTTGCGGAAGACGTCGCTGGCGTCGATTACGAGCACCTTGTTGTGCCGATCGACCGGCTTATTCGCTCTGAGGATCAAGATCGCGGGAGACAGGCTGGTGCCATAGAAGAGGTTGTCGGCGAGGCCGATGACTGCTTCGATCAGGTCGGCTTCGAGGAACTGCCGGCGGATCTTGCCTTCGGCGCCTTTACGGAACAACGCCCCCTGCGGCAGAACGACAGCGAGTCGACCGTTCTTTTCGGCCATCGACGCGACCATGTGCTGCAGCCACGCGTAGTCGCCGTAGTTGGCCGGGGGGAGGCCAGTCGTGTTCCGTCCCCAAAGGTCGCTTTCCCATTCCTCGCGGCCCCATTCCTTGAGCGAGAACGGTGGGTTGGCGATCACACAGTCGAAGGTGGCCAGACCGCCGGTTGTTGGGTCACTGAACGCCGGTGACCTCAGGGTGTCTTCACGAACGATCTCGAAGTCCTCGACACCGTGCAGGACGAGGTTCATTCGGGCAATCGATGACGTGTTGAGGTTCTTTTCCTGACCGAAGATCTTCCCGTAGAAGGTCCGTGGGTCGCCGCCGTTGCTTTCGACGTGTTCGATCGCTCCGAGCAGCATGCCGCCGGTTCCGCACGCCGGGTCGTAGATCGTCTCGCCTTCTTGTGGGTCGAGAATCTGGGTCATCAGTTTGATGACGGAGCGCGGCGTGTAGAACTCGCCGGCTTTCTTGCGGCGGGTCACGTCGGCGAACTGGCCGACCAGATACTCGTAAGCGTCGCCGAGAATGTCCGACGAGACCGCTGTATTCCCCAGTTGCACACCGGACAGTTCCTCGATCAGGTTCTTTAGTAGTTCGTCGCCGAGGATCTCCTTGTTGCCCCAGTCGGCGGCCCCGAACACCCGGAACAACCGGTCCGGGTTCGACCGTTCGATCTCGCGCATGGACCTGGCGAGCGCTTCACCGACGTTGCTGGGCGTCGCCCGGACGTCGCTCCAGTGGCACCCGTCCGGGACGGCGAAGCGATGGATTTCGGGGAATTCGGACGAATCGGCGTCACCGTAGGTTTCGGTCGCTTCAGCGGACTCTTCATCCCACACGTCACAGATCCGCTTGAAGAACACCAGCGGAAGGATGTACGCCTTCCAGTCGGTCCGATCGACCGCGCTGCCACGAAGCACCTCCGCGCACGCCCAGAGCCGCTGCTTCAGGTCGCTCAACTCAGTCGAGGGTGCTTTAGTCACCGCCACCCACAGGGCTCTCGATCATACCCGGGAGTCTCCCACTTCTGGCGGCGTCTTTCCGACTCGTTAGGAATCTGTCGTTGGCCGCTAGATGCGGGGCCACCGATTTGGCGACCAGGAAGGACCGTCCGGGCAAAAACGCCGAATGACCTCAGCAAAGACATGGCCGCTTACCGCTCCCATGCTGAGCTCGAGGCAATGCGACTCATCTACCGCTCCCCTCAGAATGATCCGTAGAAGGCGTCCAGCAGTTCGTTGCCGCGTTCGGTCTCGCCGAGGACGGTTCCGGTGTA
>CAZSSV010000304.1:0-3125 GCA_964609425.1 uncultured Isosphaeraceae bacterium
CTGCATCCACCTGGCGTCCCAAGGGTCGACCGCCAGCTCGCCCCAGTGGGTCCGGCCCTGCGCGTTGTGCTCGGCCAGGCTCGCCGAACCGGAACTATCCAGTGCATCCACGGTCACCATCTCGCGCTCTTCGACATCACCGTCGCCATCCGTGTCCCAAGGGTCCCTTCGGTGTCGGCGCTGCAGCGACTTCGGATACCCCATGTTGAAGTTGGACGCGAGCGTCGCGGGAGCAGACCCGCCGGCGGTGTCGTAGGTCGGCGCCTGAACCTGAAGCTGCAGGAAACCTGTGCCGGCCGTGGAGGTGGACACCGCCGTGGTGGGCGGAAGCGCGTGCTGGGCCATCTGCACGCCAATCACATGGGCCAGCTCATCGGTGCCATCCTGGCCCACGGTTCGGTCCACGACGACGCCCGGAGTTCCGGACGCAAAGAATCCAAGAGGGCTCTCATACGTCCGGACCAGTTCCACTGCCGCGCCCACGGTTGGATCGATGGTTGGACCATTGAACACACCGCCACCCGCGGCTGCGGCGTCATACCACCATGACACCGACGTGAGTTCATCGGCGACCCCAATGGCAAGCGCATCCACCGCCGCCGGATCGACCCTCCAGATCAACTCGCCAGGCTGCACTTGCCGATACACGTCGCTGCCATTGGCCTGCGACGCCTCAGGATCGAGTACTCGGTGCCAGGCGGGGTGCCTGCGAGGCTCCGCGTCCAGAAAGTCGAGCCACTGCACGACCTCGGATGGCCGATCATTCCCGTCCGCGTCGGTATGTTCGGCGCCGCGCCAGGGCGCCAATTCCATTCCGTTGAGAACGATCATCAGGCTGTACGGCGCATCATTGGTTGCCGGCGGCAGCATGGGGATGGGGTCATTCGTGGCGTGCACCTGGAACGAAGGCACCTTCTCGGCAATGTCGACCCCACCCTGGACACCCGGGTCTTCAAAGCTCTGGGCGGTCCGCATGGGACCGTTTGACGTCGGATCGAGCGGAATCTCCCACGTCGGCCCATCCGCCCCGCCGTTGCGGTCGGTGTTCATCAGCCGGAGTGTGTAGATCGGCTGAAGGACGCCGAACGCATCACGCCGCATCAGCGGGATCGCGTGCTGATAGGGATTGACCAACTGAACTGCAAGCATGACGCGTGGCACCACCGGCATGTCGAGGCCGTCGATCACGCCGCCGTCCGTCAAGATCTCGGTCTCGTGCTGATAGTTTCCGACCCAATACCAACTCCACTTCTGCTGACAGTCGTCGCTCTGGCAGATGAGGCCATCCGGGAACATCCACGGCCGGGCGACTTCGGCGAAGAACACTTCAGAGATGAAGGGCTGCGGCTCCATACCGAGCATGTGTACTTCCGGGGCATAGACCTCGCTCCACTTCGGCACAGGTTCAAAAACGTCGGCTGTGCTGTAGAGCGGAAACGAATCCTTGGCGCAGGCGCACGTCGGATCGTCAGCAGCCGAACGCACGCCATTGAAGTAGTTTGCCTGCTGATTCTGAGGCGTCCCGCACGCCGTCTTGCAGAGGTCTTCGACTTCCGGGCAACTTCCAGGGGCACCCATGTTCCGCATCACACCGACGACATCCCCGCCTTCGGCGGCGACCCACGGACGCTGCTCGACATACTCGGCCAGGCCATCTCCATTCAGGTCGATGGCGACGCAGACGATGTCCCACGGATCCATCTGACCGATCAACATCCCGTCATTGGCCATGGCCGGACGTGAAATGTCAGACAGGTCGACATGGTCCGACACCCTGTTGCCGACGCCGCTTCCATAGGAGAGATCGTTCACCAGTTGGTCCGCGTCCAGCGTCCCACCCACGGACACCGTCTCGCCGCCGGCAAAGACGATGTCGCCCGGGTTATCCGGGTGAACATTGGCTTCGAGATCATCCGGGTAGTACGCGCCTTCAAAGAACGGAAGCGGCACGGCCCCAATGACGCCGTGATACGCACCAGGTGTCGGAGCGTCCGGCAACGTGCCTTCCTCGCTCAGCAGCGGCTGCTCTTGATCCGGATCACGCGAGGCGATCATGTTGGCGGCCATGGCTGCGGCGGCGCGGCGGGTGCGCTCCCAGGCCTCATCGCCCTCTCCGTAGTACGAGTCGCGGCCACCGCGCAGCGGCACCGTCCGGCTCGTCGCGGTGTGGACATAGTCCGCACCGGTGGACGACTCACGCACATTGGTTCCGGGATCGCGGTCTGTCACATCGCCCGCGGTCAGTCCCAGCAGCAGGCCCTGCGCGAGCCGCTCGCTGAACGTTGGGGGGTCATACTGGTTGCCGTAGCTCAGACCACCCTCCGCGGGACGTTCCCAGGCGCGGAGGTCGATCTTCTGTCGCATCTGCTCCTGAAACCGCTCATGCAAGTCTTCGACGCCTACGTCAGAGGCTGGAATGAGCCCACTGCCGAGAAGGTCTCCGCCCACCACGATGTCGTCGGCGCGGGGCATCGGGGCTCGCTGGGACCACCACAGGTGCGGAGGCAGGGTCTCATTGCGGGCGCCACTGAAGAGCGTCATGCGGTGCCGGAGATCATGGGCGAGTTGGCGATTGTCAAGCTGCTCGTACGCCTCGCCGGATTCCATGCGGTTCAGGTTTCCCCGAAGCACGTGCGGCTCTCCGTTGAGATAGGCGCCGGACGGCCCGAGTGAACGCTCAAGGCGTGAGGCGATCCAACCGTGGTTGTTGCCTTCATAGGCCCGAAGTTCCAACTCGTCCGCGAGATTGAAGGGCGTGAAGATGTTCTCAGGGTGCTGCGGGTCCTGCCCACTCTCTCGAAAGTAGAAGAGTCGGTTGTCCCGATCGCTGATGTCGTGGGGATAAACATCGGGGAAGAATGGATTGGGGTTCCCGCCACCGGAGTCCACGTTGATGGCCTCCAGAAAGGCGCGGTTCGAGTTGCTCCGCCAGTAGTCGCCGTTCCAGTGCTGATAGGCCTCACTCCACCCATCTCCACTTCCTCCGCCGTCCTCCGGATACGTGACGAAGGGGTACACGAGCCCCGGGTGCAGATCCTGCGACGCATCCCAGGTCGTCTCGAGAAGTGCGGGCTGATGTGCCTCGATGTCAAAGATCCCCGAGTTCCAGCCGGGCGCGTCCTGCG
>CAZSSV010000305.1:0-3105 GCA_964609425.1 uncultured Isosphaeraceae bacterium
ACCTTGCTGCCCGCCGCCTTGCTGCGCCCCACCTTGCTGCCCGCCGCCTTGCTGCGCCCCACCTTGCTGCCCGCCGCCTTGCTGCCCCCCACCCGGCTGCCCGCCGCTGGCCGGTGGGATTGACGATGGTCCGCGTGCGGCTGCTGAGCGACCGGGCGCCCCCTGGCCGCCCTGCGAGAGGCTCGCTCCGCGTGCCGGCGCGCCCGCCCCAGCTTGGCCGGCACCACCCCCTGTATGGCGTCCACCTGCTGGAGGCGCCTGCCAGCCGCGGCCGCCCGGCGCAGGTTGGCGCGCGGCGCCACCCACGCGTGATGAATCGCTACGGTCACGGTGGCGATCGGCATCTGTAGCTTGCCACCCGGCTGGCACCACGTCACGTGATGGTTCTGATCCGGCCCCCGGCGATGGTCCCTTGCAGGACATCAACGCCGCCAACGCCACGAGGAAGCCGTGCGTCCACCGGCTCATGGGTTGTCCTCCGCGCCTGGAGCCGGGAAGGACTCCAGCCCATCGGCCGCGCGGTCGAGCATGTTCACTTCCGCTCGAAAGTTCCACGCCTCGGCTGGCCCGTCCGCAGGCCACGGGCTGAACCTGTCCAGCCGCGACTCGACATCGCCCACCATGCCGCGCACCTGCTGGATGGTCGCATCGAGCCGCCCCACCTTGGCATCCAGAAGACTGCGGGTCGCAGCGGGCAGGTTTGGATCGCCAAGTTGCCGCTCGATGTCTGCACGCGCTGTGCCGAGACGATCAAGGGCTTCGGTCCCCAAGCCGTGCACCGCACTGAGAAGTTCAACAACCCTGCCGAGTTTGCCACGCATGTCATGCGGTTTGACGTTCCATCGAGCATCCTGCAGCCCGCCCACAATGCGGCCAACGCGGCGAAGGACTCGCTCGGACCGGCGTAAATCCCTGATCCGAGCTTCACGCCGCTGCTCAAAGTCGTCGTCGAATCTCGCGGCCCCCGCCCACTTCTCGTTGGCATCCAGGCTGGCCCATGTCGCAAAGGGAGCCTCGGAGTTCTCTGAAAGCAGCGACGTCATGCCATCCAATACGTGGCGGGCCGCGTGAATGCTCCAGAGATCATCGACCTTGGAGGGAATCTGGCCCGTGGTGGCAGAAGACAGGTCCAACGCGCCGCCATCCTCGGGCGTCATGGCCTTGAGCACAGCGGTCACCGAGAAACGCACCCGCACCACATCATCCTCCAGTCGGTACGCAGGCTCGTGCATCACAAGGTGCGTGATGAGATCGTCGTACAGGGCCTCCAGGGCATCGGCCTGCTGGGCGACCCGCGCGTCCAGATCTGCCGAGGCGCGTTCCGGCGTCAGCACGCCCCCGTCCTCCTCCGCCGCCTCCGCCACAGCGCCCACGATCGCCGCCCCCTCGGGGCCCGGCCCCGTAGGCCCGGGGACTGGCGCATCCGGCTCGTCCGGCTCACGCCCGCCAGCATCTGGCTCAAGGTCCGCGGTCGGCGGGCCCGGCGGGCGCGCGGGCATCACTGGCTCGGCGGCCTCCGCGCCGGGCACCACCAGCGGACGTGGAGCCGCCACCTGCACAACACCCTCGGGCGGCTCGCCAGACGTGACCTCAGCCGCGGGCTGCGGCGCCGACATCCGCCCGGCAAGCCACCACACCCCCGACGTGGCCACAACGAGGGCCAAGGCCGCCACGCCAAGCCAGACCCTACGCCGCCTCGGGGGCGGCGGGATGTCTGGCACCTCGCGGGCCCGTTGCCCAGCGGCAGACTCCTGCTCGGGGAAGAGATTTGGAATGCGGAATGACCCCCCTCGCCGGTACGCGGATGGGTTCACGGCGTTGAGGTCTTCGATCGGCACATTCATGACGGAAGCGCCGGCCCCGAGCGTCGCCACGTCAAGCGTCTTGACGGCGCGGCCCAGCCCCAGCCCCCAGGAGAGCCTCGCCGCATCCGCGTCCGACGCTGCGGACAGCAGGGTGAGGACCGCAGCCTCTGACGCTTCGCTGGCATGCAGGAGGACTGGGCGCGGCCTGGACACCATGAACTCGCCCAGAATCCACGCCTGCTGGGTGGCCGGCGTTGGCGGCAGGTTCAGCCCGGGCACCGTGAGCGTCTGCCCCAACTCAAAGGCAGGGTTGGCCCAGATCTCGTCTGCCGGAAGAACGACCCGCAGCGCATGCCGCATGTGCAAGGTCCACGCCTGGCTGGACATGAGCAGGGTGCGGAACTGGATGGTCCGGCGGCCGGCATCGTCCGCCGGCCCGCCCACACACCGCGTCAGTGCCACCCGCCCCGATTCGAGCGTCCTGCACAACACGACCACTTCACGCTCGAGTCGCTCACCACGTCCGCCACCGGGTTGCCCGATGTCAATACGGCACATCGCCTCCCGCTCTTCAGCCGTGCAGCCGCGGGATGCGGCCAGTTCGCCGTAGCCACTGGCGGAGCCGACCAGATGTGTGTCGAATCTCATGCGTTCGGCGCCGTCATCGCGTGAACAGCATCACGATCGCCAGGGGATCTTCACCGTCCATACATGTGACGCGAATGCCCGGCGGGGTGCTGGCAAACACCGTCCCTGGAACCGTCACCTGACAGACGGAGGCCGCCGACTCGTCCAAGGCGAGGGTCCGGCCACCGGAACTCAACACACCCAGATCGAGGTCTGCATCTCCTTCCTCGTCACGCGGACCCAGCGGGAATGCGGTGATCAGCACCTCGCCCTGGACGCGGCCTGCACACGCATGCGCCAACGACGAGCTTCCCTCGGCGGTCGGGCTGCTCGGATCCAGAAAGGTCATGGGAACCAGATCGCACCCCAGGGCTGTCCACCCATCCGTTTCCAGGCGTCCAAGCCATGCTCGAGTTTCGTCTGGAACCACCGCCTTCCATTCAATCAAGGCTTGGCACGCCGCGTCGAGGGACTCCGGAATCAGGGGCGTCTGTCCTCCGATCGCGGCCTCCACCTCGCCCGCCTCAATGGCAAAGTTCTGGCTGCCGCCGCCGAGCCCCTGGTTGGAACCGAACCCCCCTACGCCGAGACCGCACACTTCACCGCGGGCATTCAATGCCGGACCACCGCTGTTGCCACCATTGATGGTTGCGTCCGTTCCGATGTGCCGGCC
>CAZSSV010000306.1:0-3090 GCA_964609425.1 uncultured Isosphaeraceae bacterium
GGCCGACGTTGCCGTCGACCTCATGCACGCGACCCGTCCTCATCCCGCGGACCACGGGCCGGCCCGCCGAGGCGAGCCGCGAGGACTGCTTGCGCTTGCACGCGGTGGGGTTTGCCGTGCCCCGACCGTCACCGGCCGGGCGGTGCGCTCTTACCGCACCCTTTCACCCTTACCCGCTCCGGCACGAAGCCAGACCGGGCGGTTTGCTTTCTGTCGCACTTTCCCTGGCTCGACGTGAGCCGGTGGGCGTTACCCACCACCGTGTCCTGTCGTGTCCGGACTTTCCTCCACTCGCCAGATGGCGAACAGCGGTCACCTGTCCACGTGGGAGAGGATAGCCGCCGAGGGCCGTTCGGTCTATTTGCCCCGCAGGGTCACTGGGAGTTTGAGCGGTTCACCACCACGCATCACGGTGATCGTGACGAGATCTCCGGGCTCATGGCTGCGAATCTTCTCCATCAGGGTACGGCCGCCTTCGATCGTTGTGTCGTCCCATCCAATGATGACGTCACCGGCCTGCAAGCCTGCGTCGGCGGCGCTGGTTCCCTCCGATACGCCATCGATGAGCACGCCTGGTTCATCCGCCGTGGTGTACGACGGCATGACGCCCAGTCGAACGCTCGCGCCGGTGTTTCGAGTCGCGGGGCCCTCGGTCGATTGCCTGAACGTGAACATCTGCTCGCGCCGGATGGCCTCGTTCAGAATGACCTCGCACAGGTCGATGATCCGAAGCGTGCCCTCCGGATTGACACGCCAGGCGACGTCTTCCGGCGTGTGATAGTGGTCATGGAGACCGGTGAAAAAGAACAACACCGGCACATCGGCCTTGAAGAAGTTGGCGTGGTCTGAAGGCCCCAGCCCGCTGTCCGTCGTCAGGACCGTCAGTCCACTCGGCTCGACCAGCCTCGGCAAGAGTTCAGGGAACTCCTCGGCCGTGCCTGTGCCGTTGAGCGCGACGCTGCCGCCGCGAAGGCGGCCCATCATGTCGAGGTTGAGCATCAGGTTCGTCTTGTCCAGATCGATGGGAGGGTCTGCGACAAACGCGGCCGAACCGTGCAGCCCGGCTTCCTCGCCACTGAACCCGACGAAGAGGGCCGATCGGCGGTCCCCCTCATCCGTGCTCGCTGCCTCCGCCAGCCGCTCGGCCAGAATGAGCATGGCGGCAGTGCCGGACGCGTTGTCGTCTGCGCCGGGATGAACGCGCGTATCGCCGGGGGCGCGAGAGCCTGTGTAACCATGCCCGATGTGGTCGTAGTGGCCGCCGATGACCACCCACTGGTCCGCAAGGTCACCGCTGCCGGGGAGGATGCCTCCGACGTTCCAGGTTGGGTAGTCAGGAGACTCAAGGTCGGTGGTGATGTCGATCTGCCGCCACGCCGGAAGGTGGGTGACGCCGCCCCCTGCATTGGCCGCGTGCTGTACGGCCCCCAGGTCGAGGGTTCCGCCCGAAGCAGTGGCGAGCAGCGCATCGGCCGTTGCCTGAGAGACCTGAAGTACGGGAATCTCCAAGCCCGCTCCGAAGCCGACCGACGAGCCGAGTGTTTCAAGGTCTTCGTTGCCGCAGTCTGGCGGATTGACCAGCAGCACGGCTGCAGCCCCTCGGTCGGTGAGCGCCTTCAGTTTCTTTCGCATGCTGGCGTGGGGCGTGTATCCCGCGTCGGTCCACTGACTGGAGCCGTCGGCGTTGAGTGGCTCGTACCGCAGCAGCAGCACCGCCCGGCCAGAAAGGTCGTCGCCCTGGGCAAACGAGCCGAAGCCGTTGGGGCCGCGTTCAATCCCGTACCCAGCAATGCTCAGCGGAAGGTCAACGTCGCCGTCGCCGCTCGGGGCAAGGACCTGAAAGTCCACCTCATGCTCGAACCGTGTTGGCCCTGCGGAAAGGGCCGCGCCTCTGACGCTCGGAACCTCCCCAGCCACCTGGAACGCGAAGCCCTGCCGCCACGAAGGGGCAGCATCGCCATGGAATGCGGGCAGCAGGCCCGCCTGGTCCAGGTGCCACTGGATGTACTCGGCCGCGAGTTCGTCGCCGCGTGTGCCGGGCTGGCGACCCTCGAGCCAAGGATTGGCGAGGGTCTGCACGTGTTGATACCAGCGTGTGGCGTCGGGATGGAGTTGGTCCATGTAGCCGCCGAGGTCGAACTCACGCTCGTCCCACGCCGGGCTAAAGCCCGTAATGCCATCCTCGTTTGGAGCGACCGTTCCGCCGCCCGGCATGTGGGGTGTGAGTGCGGCAAGACTGATGAGCAGCGTGTGGATCATGCGAGCCTCCTCGTGGGGGAGGGGCATGGTAGGAATCTCAGAAGCGCGTGATGGCCAACCAGATCAGGGCCGCTGCGAAGGCACCTGCGAGCAAGTCGTCCATCAGCACGCCCCAGCCGCCAGGCAGCCGCTGGCTCTGCATGATTGGGGGCGGTTTGAGGATGTCCAAGAGGCGAAAGAGCGCAAACGCGGCCAATCCCTGGGCGGCCGCCCAGCCGAAGGACACGTCGTCCCATGGGATCAGCAGCAGGCACAGCGCCATCCCCGCGACCTCGTCGCACACCACTTCGCCCGGGTCTGTGCAGCCGAAGTGCCGGGAATACCAGGGCGCCAGCCAGATGCAGGCGAAACTCCCGAGGATCACCAGTGCGGCCATGGTGAGCACGACCGGTCCCCAGCCTGCCGGGCTGATGACGACCGCAAGCACCGCAGGTGGCAGCGAGCCCCACGTCCCCGGCGCAGGCCGGAGGAGCCCCAGCCCGCCAGCGGTGGCCACAAGGCGGCGGCTCATGGTGTGGGTTCGCCCCCCCGCAGCAGGGCTGGGAGGACGGCGAGGTAGGGCACGCCGGACCAGACTGTGGTGAGCACCATCATCCAGACGCATCCCTTGATGGTCCACTCGGACCAGGCATGCTCGCCAGGCGGCGCCATGACGATGAGCACCATCACACTGGGGATGACGGCGGATTGCAGCGCCATCTTGGCCTTCCCGCTCCACTTGGCACCGCACTGGATGCCCCTGGCCTCGGCGACCCCTCGGACGCTCGTGACAAAGAACTCACGGGCGAGCATGACGACGACCATCCATGGCGCCAGGCCAGTCGCGAGCAC
>CAZSSV010000307.1:0-3057 GCA_964609425.1 uncultured Isosphaeraceae bacterium
GTCAACGCCCGTAGAGGGAATTCTTCAAAAAAACGGTCCGCGGCAGACGGGCCTGTCCAACTGCCCCCATCACGCCGCCGGCAGCAGTCGCGCCTCTGGCCAATCCCGAATTCCTGAGCGGCAGATCCGCAGTTCCTTCGCGGGCTTGACGGCAACCGACCGATGACGAAGAATCATCGACTGCACCGGCTGGTGGCCGCCACGTCACCCATGCCCCGACCTTGGACCCCAACGCACCATGCGCATCGTGCCCATGCTCCTGGCCCTGACAGCCCCGCAGACGCCTGCCCTTCCGCCCCAGGTCGAACGGGATGCCACAGCGCTGCAGGCGTCGCTGGCGGCGCTGCCTCCGCAGCGTGATGCCGACGGGTGGGCCGCTGCTGCGCGGGCGGTCCGCGAGCAGGCACGAGCGTTCACCGCCACGCACCCGTTGGACACCCGCGGGCTTGAGACCGAGGCGTCGCTGAGCATGGCGCTCGCGGACGACGACGCCGTCGATGCTGCCTTCTCCGCGCTCCTTGCCCAGGCGCCCGAGAAAACGTCCGGCGGCCTGGCCTGGGCCGAGTACTGGGCTGCCCGGGACGACGCCCGCGCGATTGACGTGCTGGAGCGGCTCCTCGACGACCGCCCCGACGGCCTGTTGTACATGAGGAACCTGTTTCACATCCTGGCCCGATCAGACGTCCAGCGGCTGCACGAGCGGATGGACCAGTTCACCCAGCCCGGCGCCGACCTTGACAGGGCCGCCTCGGAGCTGGACATGCTGGCCCGCACGGTCCCCCCGCTGGGCGCCCTGCATGGCCTGCGGATGCTGGAAGCGCATCCCGGCGACCTCGACCTGACGGTCGCCACAGCGCGGGGGTTTCGCCACGCCAACCGGTTTGCAGAGGCGCGGCGGATGCTGGAGCACATCGACCCTCCGCTCTCCGAAGCAGGACACGTCTACCTGTGGTCCGATACCTGCTACGCGGACCACGACTTCACCAAGGCGGCCGCATTGCTTGAGTCCATCGACCTGGCGCCCCTTGAGACCACGCGGCCCGGCCTGCATCGGCGTCTGAAGTTCATGGTGCCGGTTCGCCAGCAAGCCCTCGAGGCATGGCCTGATGAAGTCGCGCTGCGGGCCACTGAGGCCGCGCGAGGCGACAACCCGCTGGCCCGCATGTCCATCGGAGGACGGGAAGTGACGGTCGAATTGTTCGAGAACAGTGCGCCCAACACGGTGGCGAGTTTCATCGCGGCGACCGACCTCGGCGTGCTGGATGGCCAGGAAGCCGGCCAGGTCCACACGGGCTTTCGCACCATCATGGGCGGGCGGGCTGACGATGATGGCCTTCCTCACTGGACGATCCCGGACGAACACGAAACCATCGACTCCAGACCCATTGTGGCGGGGAGCCTGGTGGCCTATCGCACGTCCAAGCCGGCCAGCGGCGACACGGAGTTTTTCGTCCTGCACTTTCCGGCACCGCACCTCAACGGGTTGCGCACGACATTTGGCCGGGTTCTGACTGGGCTTGATGTCATCAGGGAGATGCAGCAGGGCGATGCCATCGACGCCATTGAGATCATCCGGCGACGCGAGCACCCGTACGACCCCATCGTCCTGGACGAGGCGGTTGTCGAAATGCGGCTGAGCTAGTTGCTTCAAGCCGATTGACTGCGGTCATCGCAGGTCGTCGGCGCCGAGGAGCCGGTCCTCCTTGCGGAGCAGGACTTGTCCGGCAAAGTGATTGTCATCGCAGCAAATGGCCATGCGAGGCCCTGCCAGGGGCTGGTCGCCCATGAGCGGGTACATGAACTGAATGTTGAGTTCCGCGCCAAGCAGGTACAGGCAGAGCGTCGAGAGCGTGCGGTCCTCATCGAGTTCGGTCACCATGAGATTGATTTCGGAGAACGCAAGATCACGCTCTCGCAGCAGCACACGCGTCGCGTCGGCATCATCTGGAATCAGACGAACGACCGCGAAGTCGGTGGCTTCGAGCACCGCCAAGGCGTGCAGTTGCACGTCCATCGCGTCGTCGAACACGCGAAGGACATCGAGCAGCCTTCCGACACGGTTCTCCAGAAAGATGCTGAACTGCCGAACCAGAGGAATGCTGAATCCAGCTGCTGTTCCGGGCTCCATCGAACTCATGAGGCCACTCCTCGCGTGCATGCCACCGGCCGCACAAAGTCCACAATACCCGGGTCTGGAAGCATGCCGGCGGCATGGGCCTCGCCGAGCAGTCCTGCGACCGCCCGTGCCCCGTCGTCCCCGAAGTCAAGCGTCCACGCATTCACATACATTTCGACGAATCGGTCCGCATCGGCCCGCTCAATGCCCCTGCCGAACTGCATGGCCCACGTCAGCGACGTCTCACGCTCCGCGAGCGCGTGGTCGAGGGAGGCCCGCAGCACCCCTGCCAGGCGGGCCAGCGTACCCGGACCGCCCCGCTGTTCCAGGCTCCGCCTGACGGCATTGCCCCCGAGGGGGAGCAAAAGGCCCCGCGTCTGCCGCCACCATGCGCCCAGGTCAACCAGAATGGACAGCCCCTTTCGCTCGCAGGTCAACTGACCTTCGTGAATGACGACGCCTGCCGCATGATCGCCGGCGAGCACGGCACGCTCGATCTGATCGAAGGGTACGGCGCGCCATCGCATCGATGGTCCCAGGAGCAGGCGGGTGGCGGCCAGGGCCGTCGTCCGCTCGCCCGGAACTGCAATCTCGGGGGCATCCTGCCGGATGCACTCGAGCGTCACGCCTGCGGGCGCGACGAGCTTCGGGCCGTACCCGTCACCAATCGACGCGCCGCACGCGGTGAGCGCATAGGTTGACCGAACCTTCGGGTACTGGGCGATGCTGATGGCCGTGACATCCCACCGGCCGTCTTCGGCCTGCGCATTGAGGGCTTCGATGTCATCGGTCACCAGTTCAAACTGAAACGGGCCCGTGTCGATGGCAGGCCCCGCCCCGTCCAAGCCCACGAGCGGCCACCACATGAAGGCGTCGTCCGGGTCGGGGCTGTGCGCGAGCGTCAGCTTCATCGGTTCAGGCACCGGCGGTCTCCTGCGGAT
>CAZSSV010000308.1:0-3056 GCA_964609425.1 uncultured Isosphaeraceae bacterium
AAATCGACTTATCGGACGTAGAGCTGGGTAGGGGGCTTGAATCTCCTACACTCCCTGATGCAAGCTGCAGTAATCAAACTGATCCGGGTGGTGGTGTCCCGTTACAGGGATCTGGCACCGGATGTACGGGCAGCGAAATGGGTCATTTATTCAATGTCGATGGCATCAGTCCCAGTTCGATGGGCCCGTTCACGAACGTCCAGCTCAACTACTACTGGTCCGGTACGGAGTACGCGCCCGATACCGACAAAGCGTGGGACATCCTTTTCAACGACGGCTTCCAGCTCGTCAGCAGCAAGAGCATCAACGACTCTGCGTTTGCTGTGCGCGACGGCGATACTGCCCCGATTTCCGAGCATTCGACCGCGTTGCTGTTCGGGGTCGGCCTGCTGGGCTTAGGCTGGATACGACGCAAAGCCCAACGGGCATGACCAACCGGCTCGGGGTGTTGCGTCGTCGCGCGCAGACGCGATAGCCCCGTGGCGTCCATACTCGAGGGCTAAAGCCGGCCAGTTTCAGGATGGAGTTTGCGGATGGAAGGCGCGGGCGGTCGATCGACGAGCTCTGTCTGGACGTGGCGCGCTTGCGTTTCGATGGTCTTGGCTTCGCTGCTCGTCGTGGGCGTTGTCGGATTCGCGGCGGCTGCGGAGACCATCACGGTGGATGCAGGCAATGTCGACGGAACGATCCCGGCGATCCACGGCACCAACAGCGGGCCAGTCGTTCGCGGGAGCTGGGATCCGCCGTGTGGCAACTCGCAGCCCGGAAACCACTCCAGCCACTACACCTACGCGAACATCCCCCAGGCACGGCTGCACGGAGCCGGCGCATTCGACATGAGCCAGATCTGGATTCCATGGCCCAATTTCAACGGTGAGAATCCGACGGATCCCAACAACTATGATTGGAGCGTGGCCGACGAAGCCGTTGCCGCCGCAATGGCGGTGAGTGAGGTGTATCTGCGCTTCGGGGAGTCTGCAAACCATGGTATTTCAAGTGGTGGCGGCTGCGACCCCTCGCGTCCTACGGCGACGCCGCCCGACGATTTCCTGGTCTTCGCCCAGGTATGCAAGCAGATCCTGAGGCACTTCATGCAGGGCTGGGATGGCGGATACCAATACGACATCAAATACGCGGAAGTCTGGAATGAGTTCTACATCCCAGACTTCTGGACTGGGACCGGACAGCAAGCAGCGGAACTCTACGAGACGATCCACGACGAACTCGCAGCCGAGTTTCCGAATGTTCAACTCGGTGCAAGCGTGAGCCTTTCATATCTTCAATCCGGCTTCGGGCTGTACGTGCTGAACAACAGCGTGCCCATCGACTACGTGGCACCACACAGCTACAGGCGGATGCCTTACGACATGAGGCATGCAGTCCACGAGAATGCCGCCGGAAATTGGGAAGCCGCCTTCGCGGCGCTCGGTTTGCCCGCAGACACGCCAATCATGTTTACAGAGTGGAACCGGGAAGGCGGTTGCTACAACGGCGGCAACTCGGGCGGCTTGTCCGCGATCCCGATTGGTGCGCACCTTGTCGGGACGCTGATCGAGATGGCGAAAATGCACCCGACCAACAGCACGCACAACGTCATCATGAGCCATTACTTTTCGGCAGGAAAACAGATATGGGATTCGAACAGCGTGAACCGGTCTGCTGGCGTCGCGCTGGATGCCTATGGCCACCATCTATATGGTGAGACTCCCCTCAGAGTGGCAACGACCGGTGGCCATTCTGATGATCTCGATACCGATTTCCTCGCGATGGCCGGAAAGTCCGCAGATGACACGATGGTCAATGTGCTGGTGAGCTACTACGAGACGTCGACTTCGAGCTGCCCACTGGTTGCGGGCGCCCCGGTTACGCTCGATCTCGTCATCAACAACTTGCCCTGGGGCAATGCAGACTTCACTTGGGAACGATGGGTGCACACATCCACGAGTCAGATGACACGCGAGGCCTCCGGAACAGGCACAGGTGGATCTTTCTCGACCACTCAGACCATGAACGAGAACGCGTTCGAACTCTACAAGTTCGCGGTCGTCTCGAATCCGGCTCCTGGCCTCGCGCCGGCTGCGACCGCGATCTTGGTGATATCGCTCGCGGCAGCTGCTAGCCGAGTGCTGCGCAAGAAGCCCGAAGCCGATTCTGCGGCTGTCCGGCTCGATTGATTCGGAGGTGCGTAAGCGGCACTCGCGCTCGACGAAGCGGGTGATCGGGGGTCTGGCCGCCGACGAGCATATCGCGGGCATGGTGCCCGCGGCGGCGGACTGGCGCCTGGGCAGCGATGGAGCGCCGGCCGCAAGCGCGAGGTGGTGCTGCGGATACTTCGTGGACGCCCGGCGCGGTCCCCAAGCCGAAGCACAGGGAAAGGAGGTTGCGGTCGATGTTCTCCAGTCGAACGTCAGCGAGGCCCAGCGCTGCGCCGCGATCGTGAGGAGCATGCTCCAATTCGCGAGAGACGACTCCGCCGAGAAGCGCGTGGCGGATATCAACGCATCGATTCGGCGCGCTGACAGCGCAACCACCAACTACGCACTGGCGCGGTCGGCGGTCATCTGTCTCTCATTGACCGACGACCCGCTGCCGATCTCGATGTGTGCGATTGAAGTCGATCAGATTCTGGTGAACATCCTTCGCAACGCCGTCGAGTCCAAGCCGTATGGCGGGCGCATCGAGGTTCGCTCGCAGTCGTGCGGTGCCCGCAGCCGAATCCAGGTTCGCGATGATGGCATGGGAATCGCTGCCGATGATCTCGAGCGGATCTTCGATCCCTTCTTCTCCACCCGTGTCGAGCAAGGGGGGACCGGTCTCGGTTTGAGCGTTGCGCACGGCATCGTGGCGGATCACGGTGGCGAGATCTGGGCTGAGAGTGAGCGCGGATCGGGAACGACCCCGCCTCGGGGGCGCGCTCCTCAGGACCGTATTCGACATAGGTCGAGGCATCGGACGTGGAGCCGGGTAGGGGCTTTGATCTCCTGCGCTCCGTCGCCCGAAACGCGCCCGTCCCGCTGACGCTGGTCGGCGCCCGGCGTATCTTCTACGCCGCCTTG
>CAZSSV010000309.1:0-3035 GCA_964609425.1 uncultured Isosphaeraceae bacterium
CTCGGGGACCTACGTCGTCGCTCGCAGACGCCATGGCCCTATGATGCTTACACTCGACCGTGGTGTCCTCCTCTCGCGCCTGTTTCGAGCGCGCGATCGCGTCCTGCCGCGACGGCCGCGGCAGCCGCAGCAGCGTATCGGGCGCCCGGCAGGCCGTCGAGTCCACCGGGGCCGAGCCAAGACGCCAAGCCTTCCAGAAGACCCCAGGAATTGTCTTACTCACTGTGGCGATGGCGTAACTCGCGGTGGCTCGAGTCGGAGTGGGGGATAGACTTTCGTGTGATGACTCTGAGAAGTGCTTCCATCATCCTGTTGGTGCTGGTGCTGTCGAGCGTGGGTCGGGCCGCCACCTTCGACCTGAAAGTCCATGCGTATTGCAACGCGTTGATTTCTGGTACGTGCGGTCAACCGAGCCAAAGCCTGTTCGAGGCGTTGCAGCTGCAGAACATCCAGGGGATGAACCAGCGCCTTTGTGACGTGGGCATCACCTTTCGGCCCGCGGGCATTAACGTCACCGAAGACCTCGTGATCTCTTCCGTCAGTCCGACAAACGGCGCAATCGAAAACGATGAGTCGACCTACGGAGGAATGTGGGTGAAGTGGCTACGTGACAATGTCGCCGCCCCGGACGCTACCGTCGAGCACGTATTCGTGATCGAGGGACTCGGCGGGAGCGGGTTCGCATCGATTCCGCCCAACCCAAAGACTTATGCGAACGAGTATTACGGCATCTTCATCGCACCCATGTTCTTAGGCGGCGCCTGGGCGCACGAAATGGGGCACCACTTCGGCCTGGCCCACGCCTGGAGGAAGAGTGACGCCGCGGATCAATTCGGCCTCATCCGCGACGGCGATGGTCTGACGTGTACGGCCCCAGATCCCGGCAGGGAAGAGATCAACACCTTCCCGAAGTCCGATCACCCTGACGACGACCGTTGGTTCAACGTATTCCCTTCAAACCCCTTATACCTACGGCCCGGCTACGAGTACTGCGTAGCAACAGTGACCGGTGGCCAAGACCCGAACAATCCCAGTACGAACCGCTGCACGGCGGCGTGCTTCGAAAACACCGGGAGTGGTACCCAGCCCCTGGTCTTGACCCCGCCCCACTGGAACGTGATGGGCGACTACAGCGAATGGTGCCACGGACCCTACACGGGGGCCTTTTCCCTGAAGTTCGACGCCTTCTGCCACCAGCAGCGAGACATCGTGCAGGACATTCTCAGCACCACGCCCGAGCGCCAGCAGCTGGTGGAGGTCTGCGGCAACCGGGGAGGCGATGGTGATTGCGATGGGATCTGCCTGCTCGACGACAACTGCCCGAACGACCCCAATACAGCGCAACTCAACAGGGACGGCGACCACCTGGGGGACGCCTGCGACAACTGCCCGAACATCACCAATCCAGCCCAGGCCGATCTCGACACAGACGGCGTGGGTGACGTTTGCGACGCCAACGCAGACGGCGACTGCTGCTTGGCCTGTGCGGGCAACAACTACCCCTGCGACGAGGACGACCTGGACCCGACCACCTATGCCGGCGTCTCGGTAGGGATCGGCGGCAATTGTCCCAACGAGGAAGTGCGCACCAACGGCTGTCTGGATTCGGATCTCGATGGGATTCCCAATTGCGAGGATGCCGACGATGACGACGACGGCGTACTCGACGCCTTGGACGGTTGCCCCCAGGATCCGAACGACCAGACGGGCGCCGCCTGCACGACCCAAAGGGTATGTGCCCCGAGCGAATGGTGGCTCGCGTGCCAGTTTACCGGCACGAGTTGTTTCGAGTTCACCTTGAAGCTCTACGAACTGATCAATCCGGATCCCACCACCGTCGTCCTGCAGGACTTCCAGATCGTCAACCGCACCCTCTACGTCTACCCGAACCCGGGCCAGTCGATCGCCGATCTGGCGAACGTTTTTCTCGGGGCCAACGAGGGGTTGAGTACCAGCGCGGCAGCAGCCGCGGCCGCGGGTGCGGCTGCGGGCGAATGGAATCTCGAAATCTGGACCAAGGACGACCAGGGCAATCCCCAGGACTTCCGCGAGTTGGTCACCACCTACCTGGTTTCGGACGTGGTCGTCGGTGATCTCGAGTCGGGGGTGATGTTGGCAGTGGAACCCCCCTCCGCTCGCGTGGGCACCATGTCGCTGGCCGCGACCTGGTCGCCGGGCCTACAACCGGGCCTGCTGGTTGACGACGCAGACCTCGATGGCATTCCGGCGTTTCTGGATCGCTGTACCGAGGTGGCCGACCCCGAGCAGGGCGACCGCGACAACGACCGTATTGGCAACGGCTGCGACCCGGACTTCGACAACGACGGCTGGGTGACCGCAGCCGATCAACAACACGTCGAAGACTGCCTCGGCGTGGACACGCTGGCGCTGGGTCCCGCATTGGTGGAGGAGGTCAATCCCCCGGACGGCTCCGCACTCCCCGACCCCGCGGATATCGCCCAGGCGATCCGGCGCTGGTCGTGCATGGACGCCGATCTGACGGGCGACGGTCTGGTGGATGATTCGGACCTTGCGATCGTCCAAAATACGTTGGGCAACCCACCTGGACCGTCGGGCTTCGTCCAAAGCGGCCTGGCGGCAGTGCCGGGCCTCATGCCGTGGGGCGCGGGCTTGCTCATCGGGGCATTGGCGGCCGCAGCCTCCTACGCGCGAACCCGGGCCAAGGACTAGCTTCGCGCTCTTCCCCACGCGCGAAGATCGGCCGACTCGCTCGCTCGGCGGCAGCCACCGCGGCGCAACTGGCCGGTGGCGGCGGCAAGCCGCGCTGGCTCAACGCAGGGCGCGCAGGAACAGGATTCCCGCCAACTCGCTGGCGCAAAGACCGCGAGTCCGCGACGAGACGAAGCGCATTTCAGCCATCGAGAAGCCGGCAGCGCGAGCAGTCTCGAGGATGTCCCAGCCGGGGATCTGAAAGACCAACGCGCCGGCGGGGTCCAGTGGGTCGTCCCGCCTCGGGGGGCTCAGCCTCCCGCAGCTTCCGGATGATCTGCTCCGGTGTGTGTCGCTTCCGTGCC
>CAZSSV010000310.1:0-2969 GCA_964609425.1 uncultured Isosphaeraceae bacterium
GAGACTGTTCGTATTAACACCAACCGAACGACCGAGCAGATCAAGGCACAGATACAAGATCGATATAACACTTTGACAGTTGAGGTAGTGGATGACATCAAGAGTGAGTACGCAAACAAAGCGGTACTCGAAACCAAACAGCCGCTCCAGCCGCTTGCGGTCGCGAATGACCGGGTCGAAGGGACAAATCAGCCTGAGTGTGTCGCGTTCCAGGCGTGGGGCGGGTGCATCTCTCCGGTCTTCAATGTCCGGAAGAGCCACGCACGGGACGGGCCGGCCTCGGAGTTCTCGTTCCACTTCGACCGTGACCAGCCGTCGGCGGTGGAGGGCGTCTTGCACCCACGCCCGCGCGTCGGCGAGGGTGACGGCGCGAAAGAAGCCCGCAATCTCGGCGGGTGTCGCCGCGCCGAGCCGCTCGAGTGCCGCCATGCATGCCCACTCGACGTGGCGCCGGGCCGAGGACTTTCGCTGTGTGCCGGGATGCACTCTGGATGCCAGGTCATACACCTTCTGGAATCCGTCACGCCTGGAAACGGCGATCCGACCGCTTCGCCAGAGATACTCGAGCGCCGCCTTGGCCGGTTTCCAGTTCCACCATCCACCCTGCTCGCCCGTGTGGTCGAAGTCGCGAGAACGCAGCGGTCCTTCTCGGCGAATACGGGCAAGCACGTGGCGAATCGCGGCGTCTGGTTCGTCTCCCATCTGTTTGGACCACCAGGGGTGCGTCCGGTCTGACGTTGCATACCGGTCGAATCGGTGCTTCCAGTGGTGCCGCCAGATCGTCGGAATGGCGCTCGCGTCATGCGTCCAGTGCTCAAAGAGCGAGCGTCGTGACTCGAGCAGCGTCCGCAGGTGCGTTTGCCGATAGCCGGGCATCCGCGGGCGGAGCGTGAGGTGGTGCGCCCGCTCGAGGACGGAGATGGAGTCGAGTTGGACGAATCCCATGGCCGCAATCAGGCGGTCCAAGGCGGCCGGACCTGCCTTACCCGTGGGCGGACGGGCGAGCCCCTGGGCGCTCAAGAGGATGCGGCGGGCGTCGCGTGCGGTGAGTTGGATCGGGGCCGCGGACATGCCGGCGTATGGTACGGGGCGCGGTCAGCAACGGCCCCATTGCGCAACGAGCGTCGCAATGTCGTCGGCGTCGACGGCGCCGTCCTGGTCGAGGTCGGCGGCGCCGGGCGCTCCCCACAGGCCAAGCATGGCGAGCAGGTCGTCGAGATCCACCCAACCGTCACCCGTCAGGTCGGCGGGACAGGTCGTCTGATCGGTGTCGAAAATCGGATCGTCAAATGGGTAGCTGGTGTATGCCACGAGCTGGTTTCGTTCGGCGGCTGTCATGGCGAGCACGACCCGCTTCGACGCCTCAGCTTCGCCACCATGCCAGAGAATGGCTTCCATGATCGAGCGGGCGCGGCCGTCGTGCAGGAAGTTTGGTTCGGTGCCGCCGGAGGTGGGGTCCTCGCACGTATCGGGCACGCCCAGCGCGTGGCCGACGTACGAGAGACCCCACAGTGGCGGAGTGCGCCACTCCCGGCCGGATGCCTGAAAGTGTGGGCGGCCGTCGGCGAGGTCGTCACCCATGTCATGGAGCAGCATGTCGGTGAAGGGCTCGATGTCTATGTCGCGGTAGGCGGAGATGACGGCGTCTGGCGCTGTGCGCAGTCTCGGCACGTGGCAGGCGTGGCAGCGTGCCTGCTTGAAGAGGTGCATGCCGGCGATGGCGTCGGGGTCGTCAAAGTTTCTTCGAGGCGGCAGGGTGAGCCCGCGAAGGTAGGCGGTGAGGTCGTCAAGGTTGGCGTCGGAGACTTCCGCAGCGCCGGCTGGATCACAATTGGCCTGCTGATCGCCGCAATCATCGGCCGGATAGAGCGGTGAGGTCACACCCATGTCGAGCAGGAAGGCACCCGCCGCCTGCTGGCGAAGGCTCGGTTGGTTCGCCTTCCAGCCAAAGCGGCCGAGGGTCGTTGTCTGGCTGGCTTCGTCCCAAACCTCGTTGGCGCGGCCGGAGATTCCGTCGCTGTCGAGGTCGTCCGGGTCCGCGAGCACGCGAATGCTTGCTGGATCGACGGCCTCGAGCATGCCGAGCCCTGCGAGCATCGGCGCGATCCTTGGTGAGAACTCGGCGTGGCCGTCGTAGCCGGTCGACTGCTCAGCATCTGGCAGGTTGACTCCGAGCGCGCCGGCAGCCATGTCGTGGAACGAGTACGTAGGGGCGCGAAGCGTATAGGCCGTGCCGTCATCAAACGTCCCGGAGCGGTCGGCGTATGTGACGCGCATCGTGCCTTCGGATGGCGAGTCTTCGGTGGCGAGTGGGCTGAGTTGGTGACCATAGAAAGGGTGGGGGAGGGGCTCGCCGTTCGGCCCGGTCCCGGGAATGCCGACGTGCGCGACGAGTGCAAGGAGGTCGTCACCTTCAAGGGGCGTGGCGCCGCGTCCGTCCATGGCGTGACACGCGATGCAGGAGGCTGCGTTGTGGCGGGGGCCAAGCACGCTGTCGTTGTGGACCGGGCTGGGGTCGAGCGGCTGGCCAATGGGTCCAGCGCAGCAGTCGAAGTGGGTCGAGAGGTTGAGGAGATCGCCCGTCTGGTAGTCGGTCTCGAAGAAGCGTTTTCCGGCAAGGAACTGCTTGAGGTCGTCGTGCGAAAGCGTCGGGGCGTGTTGAGCAAGCCCGAACTGCAGGCTGAAGACGTTCGGAGTGGTGGCGCCTCCGACGGGCGTCGCACGTGGATTTGGAGTCTCAGGTCCAAACGTGCCGGAGCCGACTCTGTAGTAATAGAAGTTCGAGTAGTAGATGGACACCGGGTTGTCGGCGGGCAGGTCGACGAAGGCGAAGTCAAAGTCGAGCATGGCGCCGGGAGTCGTGTCCTCAATGGACCCGGCGAAGACGTTGCCAGTCTTGTCCATGGCCGTGTTGACCACCGAGAGCGGTCGATTGCATGTGGTGCTGTATGGATCGTTTTCGACGAAGT
>CAZSSV010000311.1:0-2948 GCA_964609425.1 uncultured Isosphaeraceae bacterium
CGCCTTCTTCTTGGTCACCTTCTTCTTGGCAGGCGCCTTCTTGGCGGCCTTCTTCTTGGCCGGCGTCTTCTTTGCCGGCGTCTTCTTCGAGGTCGTCTTCTTTTTCGCCGGCGCCTTCTTGGCAGCCGGCTTCTTCGGCGCCGCCTTCTTCTTCACCGGAGTCCGCGCAGCTTCCTCTTCGGCCTGCTCGGCGGCAGCCCGCCTCGCGGCCGCTCTCGCGGCCGCCTCGACCCGCTTGGCATGTGCAATCTTCTGCGCCGCCGCCCGCGCCGCGATGGCCGCGTCACGCGTCTTCTTGAGCTGGCGATTGCGTGCCTGCTTGTCCTTCAGACGCTTCTTCGCCACACGGTCACTCTGCCCGTTCACCCACGCTTGGAGCGTCGCATGGGCCTGCCATGCGTCGTCGGACTTGATCTGCCTGCACACCCACGTGGCCACCTCTTCCAGAGAAGCGGCCTCGTCGATACACCCGGCATTGCCGAGCATCCAGCACAACTGGTCATCGACCGGGACGCCACCAATTCCGCCACACAGCAGCAGCCAACGCGTTGCAACAAAGTGCGTCATTCCGTCCAGGCTCTCGATTGCGTCCCGAAGATCCCGCTTTCCCAGTTCCAGCTCGGGTGCCATCGTCACGTCGTGATGTCGCTGATACAAGTGATTGAGCATCGCCTTGATGCGAGCACCCCGACTCTCGGCCAATGCGGACGTGTCACCGCACATCTCACCAATCTCAGCAGGCGTGGAGACGCGTACTTCGTGCCAGTCGATCTTTGCCTCGCACAATCGGCTCCAGGCATCGTCTGCGTCTGCGGTCGTCGACTCCCACAGCAACTGTGAGTACACCAACACGTCGACCGGATTCTCCAACTCGAGCGGCGCAGACTGTTTCTTCAGCTTCTTGATCTGGGCCGCGAACTTCGACGCGTATTCCTTGGAGTTCTTCACGTGGATTGTTCCTCATCTTTGCGGGGGGCGCCTTCGCGCTCGACCGCCTCACGAATGGCCCCGAGCACCCGGGCCTCCTTCTTGATCGCTTCATCCAGCACGAACCGCAATCGCGGCACCCGCCGCATTCGCACTTCGTCGCCAACCTTCCGGCCGATCCACCCCGATGCTGCATTCAAGCCATGCAGAGAACCCTTGGCGTGGGTTTGAGGCAGCACCGAAACCCACACCCTCGCCTCACTGGAGTCAGGGCTGACCGACACCCGAGTGACCGAAACCAACCCACGCACGCGCGGGTCGTTCAATCCTCGGGAGAGGACTTTCTGAACGGCGCGATGTACGACGGCGTCGATCTGTTCCTGGTGCCGCGTCATGGGCTTCGCTCCAGCCGGGTCAGGACCCCGGACGGACTTCCTGCGTCACATAACACTCCAATACGTCGCCAGGCTTGATGTCGTCATAGCCGTCGATGAGCATGCCGCACTCCTGGCCCGACTTCACTTCCTTGGCGTCGTCCTTGAACCGCTTGAGTTGAGACAACTTTCGGTCGTTCTCGATCACGATGTCGTCTCGCGTCACACGGATCAGCGCATTGCGTTGAATGGTTCCGGAAGTGACGTAACACCCGGCAACCATGCCCACCTTGGTGATGCGGAACACTTCGCGGACTTCGGCGTGCCCCAGAATGTCAATGCGGTGCTCCGGATCGAGCATGCCGAGAATCGCCTTCTCGATGTCGTCCGTGATGTCGTAAATGACGTCGTAGTACCTGATGTCGACGCCCGAATCCTCCGCGGCGCGGCGAACCTTTCCGGGTGCCGTGACGTTGAATCCGATCACAATGGCGCCAGCCGCCTCGGCAAGTTTGATGTCAGACTCGCTGATGCCGCCGACCGCTGCATGCTTGACTGACACCCGGACTTCCTCGGTCGTCATTTTCGCGAGGGACGCCGTAATGGTCTCAACGGACCCCTGCACGTCTGCCTTCAGGATGACCGGGAGTTCCTTTTTACCGGCCTCGGTCATGTGGTCGAGAATGTTGTCGAGCGTGACACGCTCTCGGGTCAGCGAACGCTCGCGTTCTGCGGCGACCCGCTCCTTCGCAGCGGCCTCCGCCTCACGCAGGTTCTTGACGACAAACACGCGATCTCCCGCGTCGGGCACTTCGCCCAGCCCGGAGATTGCGACAGGATGGGAGGGAAGCGCCTCGTCGATGCGTGCTCCCTTGTCGTCCACGATGTCCCGCACACGGCCGAACCCTCTGCCTGCAACCAGGTAGTCACCCTTCTTGAGCTGACCCTGCTGCACCAGAATGCTCGCCACCGAACCGCGGCCCTCTTCCAGCTTGGCTTCAAGGACGGTGCCTTCGGCAGGGCCGTCGAAGTCGGCTGTAAGCTCAAGGAGTTGGGCCTGCAGATCGAGGATCTCCAGCAGATCCTGAATACCCTCACCCTTGATGGCGGCGGTCCGTACGACTTCAACGTCGCCTCCCCACTCGACCGGGTTCAAGTCGTGCTCGGCCAGTTGGCCCAAAATCCGCTGAATGTTGACGTCGGTCGCCTCGGGCTTGTCGATCTTGTTCAGGGCAATCACGATGGGAACACCAGCCGCCTTGGCATGGTTGATCGACTCAACAGTCTGAGGCATCACGCCGTCATCCGCCGCGATCACCAGAACAACCATGTCGGTGACTTTGGCACCTCGAGCCCGCATCTCCGTAAACGCTTCATGCCCCGGTGTATCGATGAATGTGACCACATGATCATCATCACCAACCGATACCGGTACGCGGAAAGCGCTCGTCGCCTGCGTGATACCGCCGGCCTCCCCATCTGCCACACTGGCATTCCGAATGCTGTCAAGCAGTGACGTCTTGCCGTGATCGACATGGCCGAGGATCGTCACCACGGGCGATCGCGGCCGCTCGTCCTTCATGTCGCGATCGGTGAAAGAGTCCGCAATCTGCTCTTCGGCCGATCGCGACATGAAGGACGAGCGGC
>CAZSSV010000312.1:0-2937 GCA_964609425.1 uncultured Isosphaeraceae bacterium
CTTTACGCCGATCTTTGCCATGAGTCGCAACGCGGGCTGGGCGGCCCACGCCCTCGAACGTATCGAGGACAATCGCCTGATCAGGCCTCGCTGCCAGTACACCGGGCCACACGGGGCGGCCTACATTCCTGCGTCCGATCGCTGATCGACGGTCGTCTCGGGCTGCTGATACACAAGCAGCCGGTCGTGGCAGAGCATGACGATGTCGTGTGCGCCGTCGCCGGTCAGATCCGCAATCACGACCTGCCGAGGCTGGTACTCATGTGCATCTCCGCCGTGAAACAACTGCGTCTCGAAAATCTGAAATCCGGTGGCATGAAGCAGTTCATCGGCCGCGTCAAATGTGAAGATCTCAAGCATCTGCTCGCCGGCGTCGAGTGCGACCATGTCGCCGTATCCGTCGGCATTGATGTCGCCTACCGCGAGCCTGTGCGGCACATGGCCGTCGAGAGAACTCTTCCAGGATCCGACTTCCTCAAGCGCGCGGCGCTGCCCGCCCAGCGGGATGACCGCAAAGCCATCCTCGCCGATCGTCAGAATGCCCGCCACGTCGCCTGAGAAGCGTCCCGTTGCAAGCGGCCCCGGCTTGAAGCCCCGTATCCGCAGAGATTCGGATTGCTCCCAGCCCTCTCCGCCGGCTTCCGGCTGGAAGAGGAGAATGCGGTCGTTGGCCTTGTCGGCCGCGACGAGCTTGCCGTCCAGCGGGGCGACGGCCACCAGATCGCTGTCTGAGTCATCCGTATTGAATTGTCGGACGACTCGCCAGCCGCCGCCTTCGCCCGGCTCGTAGCGAACCGCGCGCACAAAGTTGCCATCGGCCACCAGCAGTTCTTCCACGCCGTCTCCATTGACATCAAGCGTGGCGATGTTGTCGTCCTGCGCCGCATCCACCAGCCCGTATTGGCCCATGGATCGCTTCTCGAGCTTGGTGAAGCCACCTTGCTCGTCCGCGAGCAGCAGCATCATGGGTCGCTCCCGGGTCAGAATGATGAGGTCTTCTCGCCCGTCCTGGTCGACATCCATCGACTGCACGTGGTCGGGCTTTCGGCTGAGCGATCCGAGATCAATCGTTGATGATGTTCCATCTGTGAGATCGAGAAGGTCCAGCACATAGTCTCGCTTGTTGTTGGCGACGATCGCGGCGTGCTGTGAGCCCTCGAGCATCACGACGTTCATGGCGACGGGCTCGTTGCCCTCGGAGATCTGGATCGGTGTTGGGAACGCCAGTTCTCCAGGGCCCAGGGGTATCCGGCCCACGATGCCCTCTTCCGATGACATCACCAGCAGCTCTGGTTCATGACCCTCGCTGGCGATCGCGACCGCGATTGCGTCGATGTCCTTGAGGCTGGGCGAAGATTCCCCAGCGACGAGATCGCCGTCGGCGGACTGGACGAAGACGGTCAGGGCGTTTGAGCGGGCATCTGCGGCGACCAGATCGGTACGGCCGTCCCCGTCGACATCGGTGACGGCCCAGGCGCGATGACGTTTGCCCGGGTCCGGGAAGCCGTGCACCGTGAATGCGGCTTCGCGGTCGCCCGTGCCCTCGACATCTTCGTGATCAAGGTCATACAGCACAACACGGCGGGCATTGCGTTCGATGACGGCAATTCGTTTGGCAGAAGACCCTCGCCGTCCGATGGCTTCAAACTCGACGATCGGGGGCATCTCGAAGATGGTCTGGGGCCCGGGCTCGACACCACGCTCGCCTCTGCGGCCAAACCAGATTCGCACCGGCGCGGCATTCTCCGGGCTGATTCCGGCGATATCCATCAGGCCGTCGCCGTCGTAATCGGCAGGAACGATTCCGGAGATGGTGGCGCCGGCCGGGTATCGCCGGATCGGTCCGAGGGAGAACCCGTCGATCGGCCAGATCGCCAACTCACCGGCGACGACCGATGCGAGTTGCGGCGTGCCGTCGCCTGAAATGTCCGTTACGGAGAATGCGGCGGCGGACGCGCCCAGTTTGCGCACGTCACGGCGGAGTTCCGTGGCGAACTTGCCGGGTTGAGACTGGCGAAGCATCACCACTCGCCCCGGAGGGCCCGCCACGATCAGGTCGGGAAGGCCGTCGGCATCGAGGTCGTGGGCCGCAATCGCCCCGACGACGTCGGCCACGGGAACAAGAATGCGGTCGAATCGCCAATGGTCGGGAAACTCATTGATGTCACGAGGCATGTCGATCGGATCGTCCGGGCTTGCGCCGGGCTTCTGCTGGAGGATCTCGATTCTGCTGCGATGATTGTTGGCGATGACGATGTCGTTCAGGCCGTCGTCATTCATGTCCGCCACGATGAGCGGGCCTGGCCCGTCACCGATGGGGATGACCTCGAGGCCATCAAAGCCAAAGTAGTCGGCGAGCGTGTCTTCGGCGGGGTTCAGAACAGAAGCAGCCGCGGATACGCCGAAGATGAGGGGGGCGATCGGTGAGAGGGGCATCATGGCAGGTACTCCATCGTGGCGAGCATGGTAGGCGGGGGTGCGGGAAGCCGTCACATCGCCGCGGGGTACACTGGATGACGTGTGGCCGCCGAGCGGCCGGGAGGATCCAGAATGCGCGTACTCGGTCTCATGTCTTCGATGGTTCTGATTGCTGCGGCAACGGCCGATGTTGTCGTGCTGGAAGACGGCGGCGAGCTGCATGGAGACGTCATCAAGCAGGACGAGCGGAGCCTGTGGATTGACGTTGGCCCGACGGTGGTCAAGGTCGACAACAATGATGTCAAGGACGTGCGTGTGGCGCGTCTGGATGAATCCGTGGTCAGGCCGACGGGGTCGATTTTCCACGTCGTCGATCAGGCGCCAGAGCGGAGCATTCGTCAGCAGGCGGCCAGAGTCAAGCCCTCGGTCGTCCTCGTGAAGACCCCATCGGGAACGGGCTCGGGAGTCATCGTGAACGAAGACGGATATGTGGTAACCAATGCCCACGTCATTCAAGGC
>CAZSSV010000313.1:0-2886 GCA_964609425.1 uncultured Isosphaeraceae bacterium
TCCATACACTATGCATTCAGATATGGATGACCCTAACGGGCCGGGTTTCCCCATTCGGAAATCCTCGGATCACAGCCTGGTTACCGGCTCCCCGAGGCATATCGCAGGTTCCAACGTCCTTCATCGCCTCTGGACGCCAAGACATCCACCGTGTGCCCTTTGGTAGCTTTCTCGCGCCATCCCGACCCCGACACCGAGCCTGGACCGAAATCCAGAACACTGCGCCGATTGCGGCATGACCGAAGTACCAGTCCTGAACGGACTGTGCTACCGAGCCTCAACTTTGTCTCGACATTCTCTTGGTGATGGCCGACCCACTTGATGCGTCTCATCGCGATGGAAGAACCCGTCGCCATGATCCGGTCGGTCGCGCCCGCAGGGGAGCTCCCGACTTCCGCTGGCATGGGGTGTTCAGATCCATGGTCAGGCGGAACGTGGCTGGCATGCACCGGGGAGGTGCATGCCTGTCGGCCAATCGATCACTCATGACTTGTCAAAGAGCAGGTCCAGAACCAACGCCGCGTGGCCTTCAAACCGGCCGACACGGCGCGAGCCCGACAGGATACACAGCCCGCAATACCTGTCAAGGTCGCCAGCGGGGACAAATCACCGTTTTCAGGCGTCTTCGTCAGGATCCTCATCCGTCTCATCCAGCTCAGGCCTGACCTGACGCCGGTCTGCTCGAGGTGTCCTGATCTGGGCAAGTCCGGTGCCCCCAAGCTCGCCCAGAAGGACCAGGGCACCCCTGCCCGAGTCGGCTTCCAGCGGCGTTGCCGCCGGGTCCGGAAGGATGTCCATGATGTACCAGCCCGTCGTAAAGTCAGGCGAATCAATCGCTTCAGTTGCGCCGCGGGCCTTCCCGCCAATCACATCACCTGGCTGGGCGGTCTGCCGAGCATGGTGCCACTGGCCGTCTCTGAAGCGAAACACGTCAATCATGGCCACGCCCAGATCCATCACCCCAGCCTGCCCGCGGCCCTGCCCGGGGGCCGTCGCGCGGTCCACAAAGGCAAGCACAGGTGGGCGAACGGTGACCGGACCGGACCAGGCACCAGGCATGGACGCGAGCGCCACATCCGTCGTCAACGCGCGCTGCGTCTCCGGGAGGCTCAGTGATCTCGCAAACAGCGGGTTGTAGACCTCCACCGAAATGCGATAGTCATAGGTCTTCCCCGGCTCCACGTTCACGTCGTGCGCCCACACCCACAACGTCCCCTTCATCTCGAAGGTGTTACCCGTCCCGGCTTCCGGCTCAAACGCCTCGATGTCTTCATCGCTCCAGCCCAGGCGTTTGGCGAGTTTGTCGATGTCAATCGTGGCGCGACGAATCTTCGACTCGAGCCGCTTGATCTTCCGCTCGCGATCGTCTTCACCACTGTCACCCCCACCGCCAGGGGCACCACCGCCCGGGCCACCGGGACCTCCCCCGCCCCCCGGGCCGCCAAAGCCGCCACCACCTGGGCCACCAAAGCCACCGCCACCCGGCCCACCGAAGCCACCGCCGCCAATTGGGGGTCTGCTGCCGCCACCACCGATGGGATCGTCGTCCCCACCACCACCGAGACCGATCAATTCCTCTTCGTACCCCCGCCGGGCCACAATCAACCGCTTCAATTTGTCTTCGGGGTCCTCTTCTCCGCCTCGCTGATAGCGGCCAAAGGCTTCTGCCGGGTCTTCCCAGCGGGCCGCCGTCGTGCCGAGGAACTCGGGATTGACAACAAGCTGCTGGGTCACGTCCGTCCGCAGATCGTCGAGTACTTCGTCCCGCTCTCCCGCAGACACATCGCCCTCAATGCGTTCGCGGAAGGACACTTGCCCCGGCAACAGATGAACCGGTTCCGGGTCCGACATCGTCCCGTCCGCATGAACCTCACGCCGCTCGACACGCACATCCAGAATGTCAATTCGACCGTCATACCAACGCTCACTGAGCGCCCGCTCGCCGCCGGCTCCCTCAGCCGCAAACCGCTGCAGCGCCGCGTCCAAATCGAACTCGGCAGCGATCGTCAACCAGGTGACATCGTGCGGAGCCGTCTGGAACCTCGCGGCGAGTTCCGGGTCGTTGTCCACGACCGCGGCCGCCAGCGTGTCGTTGGTCTGGTACACGAACGCCTGCGATGGTGTCGGCACGGACGGCGGATTGACCGCCGTGGCGCCGACGGCCGCCTGGCCGCCTTCCGCATCCACCGGTCCCCGTGGTCCACCGGCGAATGCAACCGCGGATCTGGGCCCCACAGGTGCTTCCGAAGCGTCGGTGTAGCGATCCAGCAGTCCGGACGCCTCGGGGGGCGTCATGTCTTGAAGGCCCTTCTTCTCGACGCTTCGCTGCAACGCCTCGGCACGCGTCCTGAGCGCCTGGTTGACGTCGGCAGGGCTGACAGCCGCGCCCCCTCGACCGAGTTCTCCGGCATTGGGGTCACCAACGAACTGCATGCTCAAGTAGGCGGCGAAGACGATCAGCACAGCGCCAAGCACCACAAACTCAATGTACTGTTCAATCAATCGCAGCAGAGTGTTCTTCATCGTGTATCCGAATCCGTTTCACACGGTCAATACGGCTCGTGTTCGCCGTCAATTCCACCTTCGCGGGCGGCCATGCCGATCTTCGTTCTCGCCTCATCCGGCATGAGTTCGCCGGTCCAATCTCTGAGCCAGAGCGTCTCCACAGTGACGATCATCCGCGAGACGGGGCCCTCCCCGAAGTACTCGCCGTTCTTCAAGGCCTCGAACGCATCGACCTGCGACAGTTCCACATCGAGCACCGACATCACCGGCGCGAGCGTGAATCCCGCGAGCACGTCGTCGATGCGGCCGGTTGCCACCACCATGTCAAGGTCCACGAGTACGACATCAAACGCATCGTTGGTGACACGACCTGTGATGGAT
>CAZSSV010000314.1:0-2165 GCA_964609425.1 uncultured Isosphaeraceae bacterium
ATCCGGCCTTGGCAGGAGCCGCCCCCTTCGAGCAGCCAGCGGCCGCGGCGCCGGTGGCGCATCCGTCGGCCTTCGTGCCGTCCTTGCACCCCCCACACGAGCCGCCGGACCCGGCGGTGTTGCAGGCGATCACACAGCCTTGCGCTGTTCGGGCAATGGAAGGCGTGCACGTACCCTTGTCGCACTCGACGGTGCAACCGTTGGCGGTCTTCCGGATCATCAGGGTTTTACGACAGCACTCGATGGTCGCGCCGCCCTCGGAGACAGTGGCCTTCGAGGTCGTGCAGACCTTGCCGTCGCAGAGCATGCCCCACGACCCGTCATTGGACCGCTTGAGTGTACACGTCTTGCCGCCGCACTTGATGACAAGGCCGTCGAGACAGGCGGGCTTGCCGTCCGCCGTCGTCGCCGAACAGGCCGCGGCGTCACAGGTGCCCGAGGCCCCAGGGGCCGCCTTCTGGGTTCCGGCGCAGCCGCCGACGATGAGCGCGCTCACAGCGAGCGCGAGAATGGATCGAAACATGTGAATCTCCAAAGATTTGGTGGGCGCCTCGAAAGAGGCTGTCCCAATGTGATTGTGTGATCAAAGCGCGCGTGGTGTACCCCCGCCCATCACGTCAACCACACACTCTGAAGGGCGCGCCGGGTCGCGGAGGCGACCGGCTGCGGCGGCGGAAGATCGCGGGACACAAGCGGGACGGGTCGCAGAACGTCCATGTCCACACGAGCGAGCATCAGTGCCCAACATTGGCTCGATGCGTCTTCACTGACAATACCGACCCAGCGGCCAAGCGGGCAGGTACCAAGCGCTCGGTCCTTACAGTCGCCTTCATCAGGACACGGCGCGTCTTCACATGGTGTGGGTGAAGACGGCTCCGGCGAACACGCCGACCGAGACATGCAACACGATGAGGCTTCCACCGCCCGCACGATCGCCCGGCAGCATGATGCGGCAGCAGCGGTTCGGCATGGCGAGGCCGCCTCCAGCCCGCACGACCGTGCCGATCGCTTCGGGCACGAGCCGCCAGCCCACTGACCATTGAGCACCATGCCCGCGGAGAGCAGGATGAGCAGGAGCAGTCGGGCTGGGTGTGCGGTGGTCATGGAACGATCAGGAACTCACAGTATTCGGACTCGCCAGTATAGATTGGCGTGGCCGATGGGGCGTCAGGAATCCTCTGACTTCCGTACGCGAACCCCAACGGCCGGTTCGCCCGCGTCCACCTGGACGAGCGCCTCGATCTCATCCCCCAGATTGGGATCTGCCGACATTGGCTGGGGATTGTGCCGCTGAATCACCCGCACGATGAACGGCGAGACGATCGCAAACAGGATGACGAGCCCCAACGCAGCCACGCCCGTGGTGACGAAGGTGCTCACTCGGTGCTCACCACCGTTGGATTCGGCGTATGCGCCAATGCGGCTGGTCGCGAACCCCAGGATCCCAATGGCCAGCAGCACGGCCCCCTGCCACGTCGCCTGTTGTCTCCGGGGCGCCAGCCGGGTGATGACGGCCATATACACGGGTGAAATCAGTATCTCACCAACGCTCATCAACGCATACGCGCCGACAAACGCCCACAACGCGATGACGGGCGTCGGCTTCTCGCCCACGGAGATTGACATGGCGAGCCATCCCAGCGTGACGACCGCCGCGCAGGAGAGCAAGCCACCAACCACCATCTGGTACACCGAGTGCGGGAATCTCCCACGCCGGGCCAGCCATGTCAGACCCAGGGCCAGCAGCGGTGTCGCGACGACGATGATGGCCGGCTCGATTGAGTTCATGGCCGCCGCGGGAATCTGCCAACCCCAGACGTCACGATCGACGTAGGCGTTGCCAATCAACTCACTCGTCGCGCTGCCTGCGAAGACGCCATACGCCAATGCCCACACCATGAACAGGATGAACAACGTGCACAACATGCTGATGTTGATGCGACGCCGGTGGGCGTCTTCGGCAATCGGGTCGGGGGGCTCAGGAACCCCATCGCATGCGACGCCCGGTCGGCCGCGTTCAGTCGTCGGAACGAGCGGACGAGCGAGAATGAGCAGCACCAATGCCACCGACATGCCCAGGCCCGCCCACAGGAACGCCCAGTCGAACCCGTACGTCACTTGAATGATCCCGGCGACAAGACAGTATAAAAAGCAATGGTCACATT
>CAZSSV010000314.1:2175-2886 GCA_964609425.1 uncultured Isosphaeraceae bacterium
TCTGTCCTGTCCGTAAAATTAACGCACCAGACACGGCATCGCGGGTTTGAGCAGTCCGGTGCCCGAGGCAACCAACCACAGGGCCGTCCAGAGCACCACCACACTCTCGTGATCACCGAAGAACAACGTTGCATGCCCCGAAACGATGATGCAGGCTCCAAGCACAACGGATCGATAGTGCCCGATGAACCGGTCGCCGAGAAACCCGAACACGACCGGAAGACCAAACGCCATGAGCGTGTAGTCTCCCGAGATCTTGATGGCGTCCGACTGGGAGAGCCCCAATCCGCCATGCCGCCCGCCATGGGCGATCGGAGCAATGGCATAGAGGGCGAGCAGCGCGACGAGGCTGTAGTAGCTCGCCCGCTCCCACAGTTCCGCAAAGGCCACCATCGCCACTCCAAAGAACGCCCGCTTCGCCGCACGCTGTGGTTCAGCCACTGAACGCTCCTTGAATCGCTTTCGCATGAAGTGCCACGGCCAGCAGCGGCGGCGTTGCTACGACAATCGCCCGCACCAGGCCCGACATCAGGCCATGCCAGTTTGCAAGCGGGCCAATCTCCAGAATACAGGCGGCCGGAAGTCCTGTGACCGCCAGCCACCATGCCGAGGTTGGAACGACTTCGTAATCGTACGACCAGCCCGTCAGGGCGAGGGCCGCGATCACGCCTCCTGCTGTTGCGCCGCCTCCGGAGATTCGACCAGCCGACC
>CAZSSV010000315.1:0-2884 GCA_964609425.1 uncultured Isosphaeraceae bacterium
CGGCACATGCCCTCCCTCGCCAGCTGGCTGGCCGGCGGCATCGCCCTCGGGGCCTTTTTCGCCCTTCCGGGGCCTGCCGGGGCTCAGGAGGTCTACAAACTCGGCCCTGACGACGAGTGGCACCACCAAGCCACGCCGGCGGCCGGCAGTCCGGCGGCACGACTCTCCCGGGCCCGTGTGCTGCTGGCGGAGGGTCGATTCGACCGAGCCCTCAACATGGCCAACCGGTGGATGAAACGCAATCCGACCTCCCCGCTGCTCCCGGAAGCCTATCTGGTCCGAGGCGATGCACTGGTCGGCGTCGGTGACGAGTATGAGGCCCTGTACGACTACGAATTCCTGGCCCGCAAGTACCCCGGCAGCCAAGTGTTCTCAATCGCCCTTGAGCGTGAGTACGACATCGCGGTCAAGTACGCCCACGGCATGCGGCGGAAGGTGATGGGCATCCGCATGATCGACGCGACCGATGAAGCCGAGGAACTGTTGATTCGCATTCAAGAGCGACTGCCCGGGAGCGGGCTCGCCGAACAAGCCGGCCTGCAACTGGCCGATCTGTATTTCAGAAACCGCCGCATGACGATGGCGGCCGAGGCGTACGCGGTGTTCATCGATCGATACCCCCGATCCACCGAGTTGGGCTTTGCGCGACGCCGCCTTATCTACGCGAACATCGCCTCCTTCAAGGGGCCGCAGTTCGACATCGTCGGGCTGCTCGAAGCCAAGGCCGAACTGCAGCAACTCGCCGTCCGCCGCCCTGCCGAAGCAGAGCGAATCGGTGCCGATGCGCTGATCCGGCGCATCGAGGAGTCGGAGTCCAACAAGGTTCTGACCACAGCAATGTGGTACCTCGATCAGGGCGACCCCATCGCAGCAGAGTTCACCATCCGAAGTCTGGTTCAGCGGTTTCCGCGGTCGGCCGCGTGCATCCGAGCGCTTGACCGGATTCAAGACATCCTCCCGATGCTTCCCGAGTCGGTCCTCGCAAAGGCGCCGGATTACGCGGTGCTCCGCAGGGGGCTGCAACACCGTGCCGAAGCCCCAGCCGGCACCGCGGCGGAGGCGGCGCCATGATGCGGATCGCCGCCGGGCTTTCGCTCGCCGCTGCAGTCACCGGCTGCGGAACCGACCCCACGACAGGCTGGGTCATCGGTACGACCTACAACACGGCCTACACAACGGTCGCCGTTCCGGTCGTGCAGAACAACTCGTTCGATCGAGAAGTGGGCTATCTCCTGACGTCCGCCCTCATTCGAGAAATCGAGACCAGAACACCCTGGCGTGTGGCGAGTGAGACGGAGGCGGACACCCTGCTGGAAGTCACCGTCACGACCGTGGACCTTCGGGCATTGTCTCAGTCGAGGCTGACCAAACTTGACCAGGAAGTGGCCGTGCAACTCACCACAGACTGGACCTGGGAGCGATTGGACGACAATTCGACGATTACCGGCTGGGATGGAATGGGAACCACGGGTGTGTTCCTCCCGTCGAACCCAATTGGCGAACCCATCGAACTGGGGCGGCTTCAAGCGGTCGATCTGATGGCCGAAGCAATCGTCGATCGCATGGCAACATCCTGGTAGCCGGTGTACGAACCCCGAGCCTGCGCGACTTGGTTCGACGGCCGCCGCAGTCGGGCGTAGGATGGGAGTTCTCCATGACACGTTCCGGAAACGCACATGACTGATCCCGACCCGAACCAGCCCGATCGCCAGCCCCCACCGGGACGCCCCCAGCCCACCAAGCCGGCTGGACGAGGCCTGATGAGTTGGGTGTTCATCATCGGACTGATGATCGTCCTATTCGCCATCATGCAGCAGTCATCGGGCGGCCGGGAGATCAGCAGTTGGCAAGAGTTTCGGAGAATCATCAATCCGGAGTCGAGCGAACTGTATGCCACGACGGCGGGCTCGCCTGATCCGGTCCTCGTCAAGAGCGATCGAATCGTCGCAACCGTCAAGCCTGAGATTGAAGGCGTGAATCCGACCAAGGAACCCGCCCTCATCTACCACCGCATCGACGGCGACAGTCGGGAGTTCTATCTCAAGCAACTCGAAGCGATGAAGGTCGACTTCGCGACCGATACGAGCCAAAGCGTGTGGGGGCAAGTGCTGATCACGATCATCCCGTTTCTCCTCATTTTCCTGGTCATCTGGTTCTTCATCGCAAGATCCGTTCGAGGCGCCGGCGGCGGGCCCGGCGGCATGCTCGGCAGCTTCGGCAAGTCGCGACACAGGATCTCGACCAAAGAGGCATCCAAGGTCAGGTTCACGGACGTCGCGGGCATCGACGAAGCAAAGGAAGAAGTGCTCGAGATTGTCGAGTTCCTCAAGAACCCCAAGAAGTTTCAACGACTCGGCGGGCGGATCCCGCGAGGTGTTCTGCTCGTAGGCCCTCCCGGGTGCGGCAAGACCCTCCTTGCCAAGGCCATCGCAGGAGAGGCCGACTGCCCATTCTTCTCGATCTCCGGGTCGGACTTCGTCGAGATGTTCGTCGGCGTCGGTGCGAGCCGCGTCAGAGACCTCTTCAAGCAGGCCAAGGAGAACTCCCCCTGCATCATCTTTCTCGACGAGATCGACGCCGTCGGACGCCGCCGAGGCAGCGGGTTCAGCAGCGGTGGCCACGACGAACGCGAGCAGACGCTCAATGCGATTCTGGTCGAAATGGACGGGTTCGAAGCGACCGACCAGGTGATCGTCATCGCGGCGACCAATCGCGCCGATGTACTCGACCCGGCCTTGACCCGGCCCGGTCGCTTCGACCGGCAGGTTCCGGTGTCCCTTCCCGATGTGGAAGGCCGGCTGAAGATTCTCGAAGTGCACGCGACGGACATCACCTTGGCACCCGAGGTCGAACTTCGCCGCGGCGCCCGAGGCACGTCGATGTT
>CAZSSV010000316.1:0-2872 GCA_964609425.1 uncultured Isosphaeraceae bacterium
AGTACTCGACGAGCTGGAACACGTCGCCGACATCGACCTCCACCGATGCACGCCGCAGCTTCTCAGCCTGCTCCGGGTACCGGTCCTTCAACCAGCCCCATGTGCGTTCGTAGGTGAAGATGCAGTCGGCGGGTTCGAGATCGTCGGGGCCGATCACCGGCGACGGAAACGCCGTCAACGGGTCACGGATCGTCCATTCCACCGCGTCGGTGTGCGCGTTGTACCGCAGCGACACCGGCGACGACGCATACCCGATCAGATAGCGGGCACGCTTCGCGAGTTTGATGCCCATACGGTTGTGTTCCCACATGCCGAACAGGGCTTGCCGACGGATCCGGGCGTAGTCGTCGGAACGCTTCGACTCCGGGTTCGCCGGCGGACACACAATGTCCGGTTGATGCGACGCAATACGCATCGCCATCTGATCCAAACCGGACGAAACCAGGTTCGCAACGGACGACGACTCGTATTCATCCAACTCGGGGAGCGGCACGACGATGTCGCCGTTGTATGCGGCACGGATGCGACGCATCCGGTCCAGCGCCGGCCCTTGGTTCGATTCACGCTGCTTGAGCAGCTCGAAAATGTCCTCGGCGGACCTCAACCTGTCATCCCGTCTTCGCCTTGTCGTTCATCCAGGAGGGCCGCCACATCGGTGTGACGTTCCCCTTCGGCAGGTGAATGTTGGGCAGGTTATGTTCGAGGAACCACTGCGCCATAACGCAGTCATCCGTGGACGCGCCGGTACCTTCCGGTGTCCACTTGGTCACCTCGTTGATCAACAGTAACGCATGCGGACGGGCTTCTGTTCGCTGCTTGCCGGGAAGCCGCACCAAACCATGCCGGTACAGCGGCCCCAGCATCTGAACACCGAACTGCGGGTCGCCCTTGTTGCGTGCATGCGTGTAGTGGGGGATCAGATTCACGGCACGACTCGCCGACCAGCGGCGGAAATGGTCGTACTGGAGAATGAACTTCTGCGCCGCGTTGGCTTCCACGATCCAGTACTGAATCGGATACCCCATGTCCACCGACCGCTGCCACCACTCCTCCGCGATGCCGGTGAACATCCCCTCCGAATGGTTCCAATCCAGGAACGTCGGCGCATCCATCTTCTGCCGATACGACTCCAGCAGGTACCGCATCCCCGACTCGGGCACATACGCCCACACCTGCAACGCCCAAAACTTCGACGGTGACGGATCCGCAGTCGCGACGACGATCACATCACCAGGCAGGTTCGCCGGCAACTCCCACAGGTCCCGGTCCGCGTCCCAGCAGCCTTGATACTGGACACCGTCGGCGCCCTGACCGCCAGACACCCACAACGGATCGACCAGCACCACAGCCGGGTCGGCGTCCTCCTGCTGATACAGAATCGCGTACCGGTCCGGGGTCTGCGACTGGATGTGCGACAACTTCCGCCAGTTCAAACGCCGCGGATACAGCAGGCATCCTTCCGGCCACGGCGGATCCGACAACTTGTGGAGCTTCTCACAGTTGTCGTCGTAATGCGCCCGATACACCAGATGGTGGTACCGCTTGCCGCCCAGCACCTCCGGTTCACCATCCTCACCGACCAGGAGCTCGGCTTCGTCCTCCTCGTCGAACGTGACCTCCTTGTCCAACGCGTACCGGTAGATGTCGTCAGGCGCCATTCGCTGCCCCTGCAAAATCAGCAAACCACCCGGCTCCAGGCGGGTTTCAGCAACCTCATCCCACCAGCGTTTCAACTCCTCCCGCGCGTCAGCTGTTCGCATCTTCCGCGGGTCGTACAAGTCGTCCCAAATGATCAGATCGAACCGGCCACCCAAGAACCCGGAATCCACACCGAAACACGTCCACGTCGGCTCCTTCTCCGACACCGGCACATCGTCGGCTTGAGCGACAGTGAACTGGTCGGCCCGCCACACCTCCTTGATGTCCGGCTTGAACCGGCCATAATCCGCGACCAGCGTCGCCTCCGCATCAACCGCCAACCCGAGCTTCATGTCCTTCGACTCAGCCCGCACCGGCTGCTCACGCTCAAACTCGTTCTTCAACCGACGCGTGTACCACTCCGCCAAACGATGCGTATGCGACCCGACCATGCCACGCAACGTCCGGTCCTTCACCGTCGCCCACGCCGGCAGGATCCTGGTGAAGAACGTCGACTTGCCCGACCCCGGAGGGGCGTTGATGACGACATACTCCTCATACGGCGACAACAACAACTCCATGATCCGATGCGTCGCCTCCACCTGCCACGGCATCAGAATCAAACCGAAATAGCGGCGAGCAAACACCTCGATGTCGTAGAACGCATCACGGGCCTCCTCGCACATGTCCTCGAACGGCGTCACCGGAGGCTTCTTCGACTCCTCATACGCGACCTTCGCCGCCCGCCCAACCGCCGACCCGTTGCCGTCCTCGAAATCCTTCGCGGCACGCTGCGAAATCCCGATCCGTTTCGCCGCCGCATACCGGGTCAAACCACCGTCACGCAACTCCTGGAACTTGATCCACGTCTCCGCCTTGATCGGCCGACCAGAAGTCATGCCCCGCAAAATAGCACGAACCGTCGCCTCCCATGTGCTACCATCCCCCACAGCGCCGCCGGCACACATACCCGCCGACCAAGGCGCTTCCCGCCTAACCAGCGTGAGGCTCGCCCGTCAGAAGGGCTTCCGCCCCCTGCCCCCACAGCGATGACCGAGCACCATCCCGGGACAGGGGCAGCAGCGTCCAGGAACCAGCGACTGCAAGGCAAGATCGGGCCTCAACCGACGGAGGGACCCAAGGGATGCCCCCGCTCCATATCGAACGCCAACCGGTGGGCTCACCCACCGGGCCACTGCGAACAGCCGGCCCATCGCCACAGCCAGCCCACCCC
>CAZSSV010000317.1:0-2832 GCA_964609425.1 uncultured Isosphaeraceae bacterium
GACGAGGGCGCCCACTATGCGATGAGGCTCATCGAATCGGGCGTTGCGGTGGACCTGCTCGTGGCGCCCGGCATGCTGCACGGATTTGCCGGTGTCTGGACGCGATCCGATGCCTTCAGGATGGAATTCGAGCAGGGCATCGACCTGCTCCACAGCGTTCTGCACGGGGCGGTCGCGGATCCACTGGCCACGCTTGACATGAATCTCGATGGGACGCTTGAGCCTGGCGAGGCGGCCGATGCGCTGCGAATGATGCAGGAGGAAACCGACGAGCCGCTGTCGATCGCGGATCTTCATGTCATGGCAGCGACCGACCCCGCAAGGGCGCGGGCGGAACTTGACGAGCTGTGGGCGGATCTCGACACGGACGAAAGCGGCATGTTGACGCGACCGGAACTCGGCGGCGACCTGGCGATGTTCATCGAAGAACTTGATCGCAACGCCGACGAATCACTCGACCGGACCGAGTTCGACGCACTTCAACAGTTCAAGGGTGATCTCTTCACCCACATGGAGGTGGCGGCGCTCTTCCGAGACATGGACTCCGATGGTGACGGGGGCATTTCGGCTGCGGAGGCCCAAGACGACCCGGAGCTGCACGAAGACGCGGACTTCAATACCGACGGCTTGGTCGATCGCGACGAATTGACCGAGGCGATGGCGGCGTGGAATCCATCGTTGTGGTTCGAGGTCGAGGGTGATCAGGCCCATGCCTTCGGAACCATCGACGGCTCGACCCCCGGGCGCGTCATCGAGTTGGGGCTGGATCACCCCGACGTCCGGACACTGGTGCTGGTCGATGTGCCTGGCTCCGTGGATGACGACTCGAACTTGCGGGCCTGTCGGATCATCCGCCGACAGGGCTACGCAACGCACGTACCTCGGGACGGCGAGATTGCCTCGGGGGGAGTGGACATGTTTTGCGCGGGCATCCGCCGCACGGTGGACGATGGTGCCATGATCGGCGTGCACAGTTGGGGCGGTGTTGGCGAGTCGGGCGACAGCGCAGATGAAGATGATGAGACGCACGAGATGTACCTCGACTTCTGCCGGGACATGGGCATCCCGGAGGCCTTTTACTGGTTTACGATCGAGGCGGCCGGTCCGGAGGACATTCACTGGATGACACGGGAGGAACTTGACCGCTTCGGTCTTCTGACAGGTGAGGCGCCGTCGCCCGCAAACGAGACGCTCGGGTTTGGGCTCGAGCCGATCCCAGACACCGATCGATCGCTGCGGCGAGCGAGATTCACCAAGCAGGCCATCGTGGAGGCTCCGAACGGAAAGCCAATACGAGTGATCGCGATGGCCGGTGTGCCCGATATCGCCGTGGCGCGGGCGAGGAACCTGCTGCGGTTCTTCCTCACTGATGTGCCGGGTTCCAGGTTTGGCGCAAACAAGGCTGCTGTTGCCAACGCCATGGCGAACAACGGCGCCATGCTCATGATGCCGACAGGCTGGCACCGTCCCGGGCGCGAGCCAGACATCGACGCGCAACCGCTGTTCGAGGGCGAGATGCCGGTTGATGGATCGCGGTGGTATGTCCGAAACGATTGGGACCACCGCGATGCCGCGTTCGAGGAGATTTTTCATCTCGTGCATGACGCGGGGATCGGTACATGGCTGCCTGGTGCCCTGCCTGGCTATCAGGCGGAACTCGATGCCGAAGCCCGGCAGGCGATGCGGGATGGTCGCTGGGGCATCGCAGTTGACCCCAACGTTGGCGAGTGGCTGGCGGAACTTGAGGCGGAGGATTCGCTCGCACAGGAGTACATCGCGAGCGTCATCGACACGTACTACGGTCTGTGGGCGGCCTTTGACGAGCGGCCGGGTGGTATGTGGGGGATCTACGCGGCCAAGACGCGCGCCGAATTGGACCGGCTCGATCCGAAGGGGCGCGCGCTCGTCGAGGCGTTTCTCCCACCAATGATGCACGGTTACGAAGCACTCGTCGATCCCGACTTTGAGGGCGTGTTCTCACTGGCCTTTGATCCGGATCTGCCATACACCCACAAGTCTCGCTATTACGTGGAGGCCACACTGTCTGGATCGGCAGACACGGGGCTGTCGGGAAATGATGAGGACAACGTCTTGCGTGGCAATGGGGGAGACAACATGATTTGTGGTGGCGACGGGACAGACACGGTCGTGTGCAGTGGGGTTCGCCGTGAATATGGCCTGGACCGAGACGGATCGACCCTCGTCGTGACGGACCAGGTTCCGGGGCGGGATGGGCGAGATTCACTCGAGTCGATCGAGCGGATTCGATTTGCAGATGGAGAGATTCTGGATGTACACAACTGACGCGATTGGAGATCAGCAGCGGCGCTGCCATTGGAGCCTGTGCGCCCTGATGTCGCACTGCGAGTCGCTGACCGAGAATGAATTGCATCAAACCCACGAACTGTTTGGCGGATCGACCGTGCAGATGGAATTGCATCACATCATCGGTGCGCAGCGGTACTGGTTGAGTGTCATTGACGGCCCCGTCAACGCGGACGACGACGAGGCCAACTTTCCGACGATTGAGTCCCTTTGCATGTTTCGAGACGATGTGCACGCGCGGGCCATCGGCCTCATCGAGTCAATGGGCGACGTGGCGCTCAATGCGTCGCGGCCAATGACGACCTTTGGCGGTGGTGTACACGAGCTGGCACCAGCCCACATCATCGTTCGAACGCAAACGCACCAGTATCAGCATGCCGGGAAGATCACCGCCATGTGCGCCGCCATGGGCAAGCCTGCGCCACCGAAGCTGGACTACCCGCTCAAAGCAACGATCTGACGCAGGGCACAAGTGAACAGGCCGGCGAGGTCGCCGGCCTGCTCGCT
>CAZSSV010000318.1:0-2797 GCA_964609425.1 uncultured Isosphaeraceae bacterium
ATCGCGCGGGCGGTTGCAGGGCCTGGGCAGGGCGGTGCTGCTGTGATCGCGTGCATGGCCATGCTGGGGCTTGGGGGGCTCGGGGCCCTGTTTGCGGCCATGCGGCAGCGTTCGCCGCGATCGCTCGCAGGCATCATGCTTCGAATACAGGCATGGACGCTGCTGATTGGGTGGGCGCTCTACGCGGGCACGCGGGGGTTCGTCTTCGACCGCTATGTACTCGCCTGGTCGGCGCTTCTGCCGATCGCGTGGGTGCTGGTCCTGCCGCGATGGCTCCTGGCCGTGCAGATCTCCCTTCTGGGGATCGCCGGCATCTGGTTTACCTACACCTGGCTGATGTGAAGCCGACGCTCAATCGGGCGTGATGATGCCCGGCCCGCCGCCGCCTGTCGCGCTGGCTGCGGGCGCCGAGGACGCTTGCTCGGCGAGCAGCTGTGTGATCTGCACGAATCGGGCGCGGAGTTCGGAGACCACGGTGCCCAGCTCCGAAGCCTCTTCGTCCTCCAGGTTGCCCTTGGTCTTCTCTTCGAGCACCGCGAGCAGGTCGATGGCGAACTTGGCACCTTCCAGGTCGATCATGACGCCCTTGCCGGACTGGTCGGGGACCGCGCCAAGCCCCATGATGGCCTGCGATGCCAGGAGGCCGACCAGACCCTTGAAGTCGGCCGGGGGCAAACCCTTGGCTGCCTCCTGTTTGGCGGAGTGCTTGTCTTCGGCCTCGGCAAGTCGGTCACGCTCGGCTTGAGCTTCCGCCTTCCAGTCGGTGTCCACGTGGATCTTCGGTGTCTCGTCGGTGCTCATGGTCGCTCCTGTTGAACGTGGTGGCCGTTGGGCCGGGCCGGGCAGTATAGGTGGGAACGTGCGGTATGATCGCAGCGATGACGCAGGATGTGGCGACGTACCGGGCTGGACTGATGGCAGGCGTCTGCGTGGGGGCGGCCTGTATGGCAGGCACGCTTCTGGGGTGTGAAGGTGAGGGACCATCGGGCCGCTCGCTTGCGCTGGGGGACTTCTCAAATCCGCACTGTGCGGCGCAGCAGCAGCCGACCGCGGACGAAGCCGAAGACGTGCTGCGGGAGGCTGGATTGACCGGCGTGCCACAGGCGCGGGTCCGGTCCGCTCAGGATGCTGACGGCGGCGCGTTTTTCGATGTCAATGCCAGGCCCGGCCAGGCCGTCGTGGTTGACAGCCTGATTGGGCAGGTCAATGGGCGTCCGATCTATGCCGATGAAGTCTTGGCCCCCGTGATGGATCGCTTGACCGCGACGTACGAGGATCAGCCATACAGCGTGTTTCAGCAGCAACTCACCGGGCTGGTGATTCAACAGCTGCAGGCGGTCGTCGTCAACGAACTGATCGTCGCCGAGTCGCGAGCCTCCATGTCGAGTGCCGAGCAGGGGGGTCTGCTCGCGTTCATGAATCAACTCCGGGAGGACGCCGTCCGAAAGCGGGGTGGCGTGTCCCGAGAGGCCGAGCGGAGGCTTCTTGAGGAAGAGGGCAAGACGATCGACGAGTACCTCGATGCAGAGAAACAGAAACTCCTGATTCAGGAAGTGCTGCGTGAGAAGGTCGCCCCACACACGATCGTGTCGTGGCGGGACATCGAGCGATCGTACCGAGCGAGAATTCACGAGTTTCAACCGCCCGCCACGGTGACGCTTGGGCGGATTCGGCTTCGGACGGCCGGCAACGAGGACCGCATTGCGCTGCTGGGCGGGGAGTTGAAAGCCGGCGAACCATTTGATGTCGTCGCCGAGCAGGCGGGGATGGCGGACCAGGGCATCTGGGAAACATTTGACCTTCCGGCCGATGGTTCGTTGGAAGGGCTCCCACTTGCCGAGTTCTACAAGCCGCACATCAAGGGTCTCGGCCCGGGTGAGGTCTCGGAGGCGTTTACGCGAGGAACCTGGACGATTTGGGTGGCTGTCATCGACGTGACCCGTCCGGAGAAGCGTCTGCTCGATGACTCGGACGTGCAGCGGCTCCTGCAGCAGCAGATTGCGATGTCTCGCGCGCAGGAGGCCGAGAGCCGTTTCATTGGTCAGGTGCTTCAACGGGGCATCTACGACGACATCACCTTGATGGGCGAGCGTGCCGTCGCCATCGCCGCATCGCGTTTCCCCCCCAAGTGAGTCGTGCATCCTCCGCGGCTCGAGCCGGGCGGCGCGGTGAGCGGGCTGTTGCGTGGTGGCTCCGTCTCCGAGGGTGGCGGCTGCTGGCTCGCAACGTCCGTGTCGGTCGGGATGAGTTGGATATCGTTGCAGCGCACCCAGCGATGGAGGTGCTGGCCGTCGTGGAAGTCAAGGCAACCCGGAGCGGGGGTGATGCGGTCTGGCGGGTGGATACGGCCAAGCAACACAGAATTGCTCGCGCGTCGGCCCGGCTACCGGTGTCGTGGCGGCGCGGTCGTCGCCTTCGCTTTGATGTCGCCTCGGTTCGTGTGGGTCTGTGGTGCCGGGTTCGCTATCGACCCGGGGCCTTCGACGACGTGCGTTAGCCGGCCCGCTCACGACTCGGGAAGCGCCCGCGGCTCAACGGTGTCCGGTGCGGGCGCCCCGGTCACCGCCGCTGCGATCCGTGGGCCGTGGTCATGGCTCGTCTCGATGTAGGCCTTGAATCGATGCTGCGTTCCTGCGATGGCCGTGCCTGCGACATAGACGTGGGCTGCAGTCGTCTCAAGCGTGGAGGCGTTGAACACCGGCGCGTTCTGAGGCCCACCGGTTTCGGCGCCGAACATCCGCATGAGCGTGTCATCCTGCTCGAATCCGATCTGAAGAAGGACGTCATCGACCGGAAC
>CAZSSV010000319.1:0-2743 GCA_964609425.1 uncultured Isosphaeraceae bacterium
GGGAACAGTCCCACAAGTGGTTCCCCAGGGGCAGGCCGCGGGTCATCCCCAACCTGATGGATCTGGATGAGTTTTCGTCACTCCGAGGTTCCGGGCCGGCCCATGCGCGGTGGCCGATTCTGGCTGAGGAGGGCCCTCATCTGCTGTTTCTCAGCAGATTGCATGTCAAGAAGGGCATCGAGCATCTGCTCGATGCCATGCCCCGACTCGTCGAGTCGCACCCGAATCTGCAGCTCTTCATCGTCGGGCCTGGCGAAGCGGGCTACGTTGCGTCCCTCAAGCAGCGTGCCCGTGAGGTTGGCGTGGATGCATGCACACACTTCACCGGCCAGGTTGGCGGTGAGGAGAAGTGGTCGCTCTTCGAGTCATGCGACCTCTTTGTGCTGCCAAGCAGTCAGGAGAACTTCGGATTCGTCCAGTTTGAGGCCCTGGCATGCGGGACGCCAGTCATGACGACGGTGCTGGTGGACACGTGGAGAGAGGTGGTCGCCAGTGGTGGCGGCCTCGCTGTTGAGCAGTCGGCCGATGCGATCGTCGATGCCATCACGCCGCTGCTTGCCGACCGCAACGCCGCCTCAGCCATGGGTGCCGCAGGTCGCGCGTGGGTGTTCGAGCACATGTCCGTGGATCACATCGCCGGGCAACTGGAGGCGATGTACCACGATGCAGCCGGCTCCTGATCGCCCCTGGTCCCTGACGGATCGACCGGGGTGGAGGCTTGTTGCCCTCTGCGGGCTGTATCTGGCGCAGGGTCTTCCATACGGCTTCATGTTCATCACATTGTCGGCCGTTCTTGCGGACGCCGGAAGGTCGCCCGGTGAGATCGGCTCGCTTCTGGCGATGGCGACGCTGCCGTGGGCGCTGAAGTGGACGGCTGGCCCGCTCATCGACCGCTTCGGCATCGCCGCGATGGGGCGGCGGCGTCCGTGGATTCTTCTGGCGGAGTCGGGGATGGTGCTCTCGCTGCTGCTGCTCGCCCTCGGTCCGGATCCACTGACCAGCGATCGGTGGCTGGCGTGGTGTCTGTTTGTCGTGAGCGGCTGTTCGGCGCTGCAGGATGTCGCGGTGGACGCGCTGGCGGTTGATCTTCTTCGGGACGACGAACGGGGGCGGGTCAACGGGTTCATGTACGGAAGTTCGTACATGGGCAATGCGCTCGGTGGTGCGGGCATGGCGACGGTGGTCGCGGAGTTCGATCTTCGCATTGGGTTTCTGGTCATCGCCGCAGTGGTTGCGGGCGTCATGCTTTTGCCGCTGCTGCTGCGAGAGCGGACGGGTGAGCGGATCCTCCCGTGGACGCGGGGAGAGGCGGCTGCAGGGGCGCCGGTGCCGGCCAAGTCGATGGGCATTGTGCTGCGGAGGCTGGGGCGGGCCTTCTCACTTCGATCGACCCTCGCCCTGGCTGCCGTCGCGCTGCTCGTCAGCATTCCGAGCGGGTTCCTGACCGGGTTCTCGACGGTCTTGATCGTCGAGGACCTCGGCTGGGGATCAGAGAAACTCGCGACTTGGACGGGGATGGCCACATGGGCAGGACTGGCAGGATCCATCGGGGGAGGCCTGCTTGCGGATCAGATTGGGCCGCGCCGGCTGATTCTGCTCACCGGGTGCGGTCTGTCATTGAGCCATCTGCTGTTTGCTGATGCGCCCGGGATGTGGTCGTCGGATGCATTCATCGTGGCCCTGATGATCTTCGAGGCGCTGATGTCCGGCGCCATGCTGGTGTCAATCTTCTCGTTATGCATGAAGGTGTCGTGGCCGCTCGTTGCGGCGACGCAATTCACGGCGTACATGGCCATGCTCAATCTGTCACGCACGTCCGGCCAGTACCTCACCGCGCACCTGGAGGGCGTGGTGTCGTACCAGGGTGCCTACGCCTTGGCGGCGGTGATGCAACTTGCCCCGCTGGTCATCCTGGTGTTCATCGACAGCGGTCAGGCCAGACGCGTACTGGGCGGTGAGCCCGAGCGGTCATGAAGATCCTTCACGCATGCGGTCGAGGCTCTCAGGAAAGGGGAACGTCGCGAAGGCACCGGTCGGCGCCTTCTGCCACATCGGAAGCGACGGGTAGACGTCGCCTCTGTAGCCAGCGTTGTACATCGCTCGCAGGACCAATTCGAAGGATGGTTCCTGCCCGTCGTCTCCCACGAGACGGTTGGATGTCGCGCCGAGGAAGGACACACTGGCGACCGGCTGGCGGTCGTGCCGGGCTGTGAGCATCTTGGTGACGGTCCTGAAGCCTCGCTCAAAGTCGTCGATGGTGAAGCAGTCTTTGCCCCTGGGCCTGAGAATGGCGAAGAGCAACAGGCTGTCCAGATCGAACTTGAGCACATAGGGCTCCCGGTCGCCTCGGCCGTGGAGCGATGCGGACTCCTGAAACACACGGGCGTACGACGTGGCCGACTCGACCGTCCACTGGCTGGTCGTCACCATCTCAAGCAGCGTTCCGATAATGCCGTGGGTGTTGTCGGTATCGTTGATGCCGCAGATGACGGTCCGATATCGTCCAGCCAGCACGTCTCTGAGCAGACTTTGCCCCCATTGAATGCGTATCTCGCCGCCACCGACCGTGGAGTCGCGTGGGTCGCCCGACGGCAGGATGATGATGCGGTCACTTCTGCGGTCGGCTTCCATGAGGCGGTCACCGTCGCCAGCGTAGAGTCGCGGGCGGTGCGTCTGGGTCGAGGTGGACATGGGAAATCTCCAAGCGGGGCGGCGGTCAGGCCGCGAGCATGCGGTCGCGAGT
>CAZSSV010000320.1:0-2736 GCA_964609425.1 uncultured Isosphaeraceae bacterium
GCATTGTGTTCGACGCGATGCGGCTGACACGCGATGGTGTACTACAGGAGGAGGCGCTGCTTTCTGCACTGAGATCTGGACGGTGGCCGGCGCGGCGACCCGATGTGAATGTCGAGGATCTTCGGGCGCAGCTCGCCGCCAATGCGCGAGGGGTGGCCCTGCTCGGGGACATGCGAGATGCGTATGGCGGGAGCCTGCGCGGCGCCATGAACGCCGTGCGTGCCAATGCTCACGCCTGTGTCAGGTCGGTTGTGCAGTCGCTCGGCTGCGGCGCCGCCACGTGCGAACTGGACGGGGGTGAGCGCATCTGCGCCCGTCTGGAGCCGGATGGCGATCGGCTGGTGATTGACTTCAGGGGAACGAGCGGGCAGTCCCGGAGCAACCTCAATGCGCCTCGAGCGGTCGTGCGTGCTGCAGTGCTGTACGTGCTTCGGTGCCTTGTGGCGGACGAGATCCCCCTCAATGACGGGTGCCTGGAATCGGTCGAAATCCGAATTCCGGAGGGGAGCCTGCTCTCGCCTTCCCCTGACGCCGCGGTGGTCGGCGGAAACGTCGAGACGAGTCAGATTGTTGTTGATGCCCTCTTTCAGGCCGCGGGAGTGCTGGCGGAAAGCCAGGGCACGATGAACAACTTGACGTTCGGTGATGAGGCACTGCAGTACTACGAGACGATCTGCGGCGGCGCCGGAGCTGGGAGAGGATGTGCCGGCGCGGACGCCGTACACACGCATATGACCAACAGTCTGTTGACAGACCCGGAAGTGCTTGAGGCGCGATATCCGGTGCGCTTGGAGTGGTTCCGGGTTCGCCGCGGTTCGGGAGGGCGTGGGGCCCATCCGGGTGGGGACGGGGTGACGCGGGCGATCCGCTTTCTGAGCGCGATGACGGTTTCACTGCTTTCAGGCCGGCGGCTGGTGCCGCCTCGGGGCATGCAGGGGGGTGAGGACGGGGCCTGCGGCGCGCAGCGTCTGGAACGGGCGTGCGGTGAGGTGGTGTCGCTCCCGGGGACGTTTCGCAGGGGCGTCGGTGCCGGAGATCTGCTCGTCGTGGAGACACCGGGCGGCGGTGGGTTTGAACCCCCAACGCCATGAGCCCGCGGCGAATGACAGCCGCCGACCCGAAGGCCGGCGGCTGGCAAGTCACAGCGTGTGCATCAGTCGCTCAACTGCACCCGAAGTCCGCGATGGCAGCCAGCAGGTCATCTACGTCGTAGATGGAGCCGAAACCATTGATGATGTACAGAATGTCATCGACGTCTGTGTCACCATCGCCGTCGGCATCGCCCGGGCAGCCGCTCTCACACTCATCGGGAACACCGTTCCCGTTGGAGTCGTCGCTTGAGCCATTGGCGATGTCGCATGCGTCCGGGTTGCCGTTGAGGTTGCAGTCCTGTTCACCGTTGTAGGTGACCGTGGCCGATGCCGTGTCCTGCCATGTGACGTTGACGGCATCGCGGCCTTGGAACAGCGCTTCGACGAGGATTTCCGACCCATGGTCCATGGATGTGAGCCTCGCGATCAGCACGCCGTTGCGATCCGCGCAGTCGCTGTCCTGGAAGGCCATGCTCGTGCCCTGGTCATCGGTCGGCAGGCAGAACCACGTGCCATTTCCGACGCTCAGGCTTCCGCCTGCCTCAAAGGTGGACCAGTCGATACCGATGTCATTGAGGTTGTTGGCGTCCCACGGGTTCCCCGTGTCGTCAATCGCGCCGATCGTGACCCGGCTGTCCCATTCGAGGCTGGGGGCAAGTGGGTAGAACTGTGGGTTGATCTGCATACTTGTTGGGCCACCGTAGGTGTCCTGATAGAAGCTCGTCGTTGTGGCGACGGTCTTCTGCTGGTTGCTGTTGCCCGCAACCGCGTCAACCCGCCATCCGGAGGGCACATCGACGTACACATCAACCGTGTAACTCGGTTCGCCATCGACCAGATCGGTGCCGATGACTTTCCATGCGACGGCAATGTCGCCGCTTCCGCAGGGGCTTCCCGTGCAGTCTGAGCCGTCGCCCAGATAGGAGCCGCTCACACCATCGCACTCGGCTTGGGTGTACTCGACACAACTGACTCCGATGCAGCAGCCGCCGGTCGGATCGGGAGCGCAAGGATCACCAGAGCAGTCTGAGTTATCACCCAGATAGGTTCCAGCGCAATTCGCTTCGGTTGTGACCGAGCAGGTGGTGTCCACGCAGCAGCCACCGGTCGGATCGGGGTCGGCGCAGTTGACCGAGCCGCAGGTCAGGTCGGCGTACCAGGTTCCGCCGACATTGCTGCAGGTCGTCTCCTGGATGTTGTAGCACACGCCGTCCCAACAACACACGCCGCCGTTGCCGCCGCTCCCGTAGGGATTCAGCGTGTCAAGCGAAGAGGCGCCGGAGCCGGTCGGGTCGAGCCACTGACTCATCAGACTGAAGGACTGGTACAGCGACTTGCCAAAGTAGTCATCGTCATCATTGGTGCAGAACGAGTTTCCGCAACACAGGGCACCGACGAGTTGATGACTGGCGTTGAAGAGACCTGAGCCGGATGATCCGTAGTAGGTCCGGCCCTCGTCCCAGTTGATGCCCCAGTACTGGCCGCTTGAGTAGGCCTGCTGCACCGACGAGATGCGCTTTTCGGCGGTGTTTGGGTGGTGGATGCACACGCCGCCCGATGGGGGCGAACTGGAGCGGCTCCAGCCGGCAAACGTGATCTCCCATGCGGGATTCGGGTCGTTGTTGAGGCGAATCAGGCAGAAGTC
>CAZSSV010000321.1:0-2708 GCA_964609425.1 uncultured Isosphaeraceae bacterium
CGCCCACAGGTGTCAACGACATGGGGAGGGCCGCATTGCCCGCAACGGCTTCCAGTTTCCACCCGGCCGGAAGTTCCGCCCACACCCGCAGTGTGACGTTCGGCCCGACATCGGCCACCAGGTCCGTGCCAACCACAGCCGCCGACAAACCGACCCACTCCACGCCGCCGGCGGCGGCGGGCACGGCCGCTGCGGCCACAGCGAGGGTTGCATGCTTCAGGACATGGGGCATGTGCGATCCTCTCACGACGATCCTCTCATCGACCGAATTGCCTGGGGGCTTCACCCGCCCGCTGCTGAACGCGTCAAATCGAGATCGGAAGTGAAACACGAGTCTCCAGATCGGATTCAGGCTGGGCGATCAGGTCGTACCCGTCGCTTCCGGTGATTCTGCAGCGTACGAGCGATCCAGCAGAAACCGGCGCTGAAACCTCAAGAATGGTCCGGGAATCGACCTCTGGCGCCTGGTGGTAGCACCTGCCCGACATGCAACCCTCCCTTTCCGGATCAGCGCCGTCAACGAGCACGTCGAACACGCTCGCGTGCTCGGCGACGTAGGCGGCATTGTCGAACGCAATCTCCTGCTGCAGCAGCATGATCTCCGCCTCACGCGCCGCCTTGATGTCGTCGGGAACATGCAGCGCGGGGTCTGCGTCCATCGTGCCTGCAACCGTGCCCGGTTCCGGGCTGTATTGAAACACCCCCAGAGCATCGAACTGCATCTCCTCGACAAAGTCCAGCAGCGCCGCGTGATCTTCGTCGGTTTCACCCGGAAAGCCGGTGATGAGTGTTGTCCGCATGGCCAGGCCTGGAATACGGTCGCGCAGGCGGTGCACAAGCGACGCCTGCTCGCCTGCCGTGACATTGCGCCGCATCGCGTCAAGCATACGGTCGCTTGCGTGTTGGAGCGGCATGTCGATGTACTTGACGATGTTGGGAAGCGACGCAATGGCGTCGATCATCTCGTCCGTGAAGTGTGTCGGGTAGGCGTACATGAGCCGAATCCACCCACCCCCGTGCGCGGCCGCGGTTGCGTCGAGATCCGTCAACAGTCCCACCAGCCCACGGTCTTCCCCAATGTCCATCCCGTAACTGGTGGTGTCCTGTCCGACGAGATTGATTTCGAACGCGCCACCTGCCATGAGCGCTTCGGCTTCAGCAACAATCCGCTCGAGCGGCTTACTTCGCATCTTTCCCCTGATGGACGGAATGGTGCAGAAGGCACAGTTCTGATTGCACCCCTCGCTGATGCGAAGATACGACCAGTGCCGGGGGGTCAACCGCAAGCGAGACCCATCGTCTTCGTAGTACCCGATGCCCTTTCCGTCGGTGCCGCGGACCGTCAGGTCGGTCGTGTCCACTCCGCGCTCGCCTGCTGCCTGAAGCGCATTGGCAGCGATCCACCAGGGGTGGGCGCCCGATTCGACTTCGGCACCACCCGACACCGCTGCCCGAATGCGATCGCGGTCGAACACCCCAATCAGCGCGTCGACTCCAGGCGCCCACTCAAGCACCTTGGCGCGGTGACGCTGCACGAGGCACCCCGCCACAACCACGCGCTTCAGGGTGCCCGCCTGCTTTCGAGCGACCGCTTCGTGAATGACCTCAAGGGACTCCTCCTTGGCGGCCTCGAGAAAGCCGCATGTGTTGACCACGATCGCATCGGCGTCATCGTGGTCGGAAACAAGCCGATAGCCCGCCGATGCCAGATCAGCCAGCATCGCCTCGGAGTCCACAAGATTCTTCGGACAGCCCAGGCTGACCAGGGCGACGGTTGTGATGGAAGCGTCGGACATGTGCACTCGCGTTTCTACCCGGCGATCACTTCTTGCCTGTCGGCCGGTACAGTCCGGCCGCCGAGATGTACTTGGAGACGGGCTCGATCACATCGCTGTCATGGCTCCACGCAACCTGTACGCGCGAGCGGGCACGCGTACTGCTGTCGTCCATGCTCGGCAACTCAAGTAAGCGCTCAGTCCACTGCGACGCCATGTCGGGGCCGCATCGGACTGCCATCTCCTGCAGCGCCCTCTGGACATCAACACCTGGCCGAGCCATGACCACCGGTGGGGCCAGGTCGAGAATCTCCCGCCACCGGTGCCACCGGTCGAAAGCGGCCATCTGATCGGTCCCGATGAGCAAGCGCAGCGGCACGGCGGGATCGATCTCGGCTCGGAGCGAGGTGAGCGTGTCAATCATGAACGAAGGGCCGCCACGATCGATCTCACGCGTGTCGATCTCTCCACCCTCAGGAACGATCAGCCGGAGCATGGCGAGGCGATGGGCAGCGGATGCCGGAGGCGCGTCCGTCTTATGTGGGCTGATTGCAGCCGGAACATAGAGGAGCCTCGAAGCGCCAATGGCCGCTGCGGCGAGTGGGGGAAGTTCCGCATGCGCCCGTGTCGGTGGGTCAAACGTGCCGCCGAACACGAGCACCGGCCCACCGGGAGTCAGCCTGAGCACGGCCTGCTCACAACCCTGACCTGAGCAAACTGGCGATGCCCTTCGGTGCCGCTGTGATATCCGTAGCCGCTCTGGTGGGCGCCGACCCATGGCGTGCCCTCGGCGCCTCCGCAGCCCTGGTTGACGCCGATCATTCCGGCCCCGAGTGCGCGGGCCACAGCTTCAGCCCGCTCACCACCGAACACGGCGGCACCAAGCCCATAGGGCGTGTCGTTGGCAAGCCTGACGGCCTCTTCGTCACTGGA
>CAZSSV010000322.1:0-2688 GCA_964609425.1 uncultured Isosphaeraceae bacterium
GACCGTCGGCTCATCGAGAAGCAGCAGATCCGGCTGGTGCAGCATGCCACATGCGATGTTGAGCCGCCGCTTCATGCCGCCGGAAAACGTCCTGATGAGGTCGGACCGCCTGGGTGTAAGGCCGGTCCACTCCAGTGCCTGGTCGATGCGTTGGCGGAGCGTCGCCCCGCGTACCCCGTGCAATCGCCCGACCAGACGAAGATTCTCTTCCGCCGTCAACAGTTCGTGGACCGCAAGATCCTGCGGCACCAGGCCGAGGCGAGCACGCGAGGCTGAGCCTGCAGCCTGTCCGGCGATGCGAATGTCCCCGGAGTCGAGCCTGGTCAGGCCTGCGATGGATCGGATGAGCGTGGTCTTGCCCGCACCGTTCGGGCCGAGCAAGGCGACGCGTTCGCCGGGGCTTACATGGATTGATGCGCCGCACAGGGCCTGATTCGAACCGAATCGCCGTGTGGCGTCCGAGACTTCGAGAACCGGCGTACTCATCCGAAGGGGTTGCCGATCTTCCCTCGCGCCGCCGGCACGATCGCATTGAGCACGTGCATCAGGATCTCGCTGGGCAGACCGACGGCGTCAACCTCGCTGATCAGGTCGCCGTCGAAGTGGTCAAGTACCTGCGACGTCTCGTCCTGATACACGCCAAGGCGGCGGCGGATGACGGACTCGTCCGCGTCGTCCGGACGATTGGAGTGCTCGGCGCGTTTCTTCATGCGTGCGACCAGCGCGTCGGTGTCAACGCAGACCAGATGTACCACCCGCAGTACATCGATGTACTCGTCGATCATGACCGCCTGGCCGGCGCTGCGGGGGATTCCGTCGAGCACGAGCAGATCCGAATCGGGCCGATACTGGTTGGTGTCGATGAGACCCTGCACATACTGTCGCCACAGGCGGACCGTCAGGTCATCCGGGACAAGCAGGCCTTGTGTGGAGTACTTGCGAAACTCCTGCCCGAGTTCACTCTCCCGGTCGAGTCCGCGGAACATGTCGCCGGTGGCGAGATGCACGAATCCAGGAATGGTCCCGAGAATCGCGCCCTGCGTGCCCTTGCCCACCCCTGGTTGGCCGAAGAGCAGAACGGTCTTGAGGGGTGCGGTCATGAGGCGGGCAGGATAGGGAATCGGACCCGGTCGGGTGTGATTCGGCCCGCCCCGCTCGGGGTGCTACGCTTCGCGGATGCGTGGAATCACCAGTCGATGGGTCGCTCGGGGCGAGCAGGCCACCTCCGGATCATTGCTCGACCGGGTGCTCACGGCTCGGGGAATCACCGATCCCGCCGCTCGCACCGAGTTTCTCAACCCACAGGCGGCCGAACTGCACCCAGCGGGTGATCTTCCGGGCGTGGACGCTGCAGTCGATCGGCTGCTCCAGGCGTTGCAGGCCGGTGAGCGTATCGCCGTCTACGGCGACTACGACGTCGATGGGGTCGCATCGACCGCGACGTTGGTTCGGGTGCTTCGAGCACTCGACCCGAAGGCCGCCGTCGAGTCCTACATTCCCCACCGACTTGCAGAGGGATTCGGATTGAACCCCGCGGCCATGCGAACGCTCAAAGAGGGTGGCATCGACGTGTTGGTGACGGTGGACTGCGGCGTAACGGCCGAGTCCTCCCACGCCGCGTGCCGCGAGCTTGGGATGGATCTCATCATCACCGACCACCACCCGCTCGGCGCGCACGCCGTCCCGGATGCTGTCGCCGTCGTCCACCCGGGCCTGCCGGGCAGCGACTACCCCTGGCCCATTCTCAGCGGATCGGCCGTCGCGTGGAAGCTGGCCAGGCATCTCGTCGCCACGTTTGAGGGCAGTGACGACCCGAGCCCGGCGATGGGCCGCGTGCTGCAGGACACGTTGTGCCTTGCCGGCATGGGGGTGATCGCGGACGTCGTGCCACTGGTCGGAGAGAACCGCAGGATGGCCGCCAAGGCGCTGCGGCTCATGCGGTCCTGCACCATTCCAGGCGTCGCGGCGCTGCTCCTTGAATGCGTCAAGGAGGGAGAATCACTTGATTCGGAGACGATCGGCTATCGGATCGGCCCCCGCATCAATGCGGCTGGCCGGCTTGACCATGCCAGAGAAGCCCTCGATCTTCTCCTGACCGACGATGACGACGCCGCTCGCGCGGGGGCTGCGTCATTGACCCAACTCAATCTCCAACGCCAGGCCCTTGTCAAAGAGACGTTCGAGGATGCCTGCGAGCGGGTCATTGCCGAGGGCATGGACGGGGACGACAAGCGGCTCATCATGCTTGCGGATGCCTCATGGCACTCCGGCGTAACCGGCATCGTGGCGGCTTGGCTGAAGGACCGTTTCCATCGGCCCGCGATCCTGCTCGGCCCGGCGAACGACGATCTCTACCGAGGATCGGCGCGGAGCATTGCCGAGTACCCCGTCAACGCTGCATTCGAGGCCTGCGGAGCGCACTTCGCGGGGCACGGAGGCCACCCCGCAGCTGCCGGGTGCTCGATTGAGCCCAAGAACATTCCCGCTGCCACGGAGGCGATGCTGGCCCACGCGGCAGCCAGTTTGTCGGCAGCGGATCTGATGCCGTCGCTGCTGTATGACTGCGAAGTGACAGCCGAGTCGCTTCACGAGTCGGCGGTCTCCGCGTTGGACGCCCTTCAACCATTCGGTAGACACAATGAAGTGCCACAACTGCTCATCCGCGATTTGACCATCGAAGGGGCCAAG
>CAZSSV010000323.1:0-2687 GCA_964609425.1 uncultured Isosphaeraceae bacterium
GATGGTCGTCAGCGTGATCTCTTCGCCATCACCGTCCACACCCTTGCTCGGAATGGTGATCCAATCGCCCACACGCACCATGTCGTTGGCGCTGACCTGAATGCCCGCGACCAGCCCCAGAATGGAGTCTTTGAAAATCAACATCATGACGGCGGCGAGTGCGCCGACGCCGGATAGGAACCACATGGGTGACTTGTCGAAGAGAACGCTCAACGCCAACACGACGGCGATGAACGTCGCGATGATCTTTCCCGCCTGCGAGATGCCCGTCGCCGGCACCGATCCGTCGAAGTCCGAGTGGAGAATGGCTGCTTCGCCAATCTCCAGCACACCAAATGTGAACAGCAGAAGCACCCAGAGGACGTACAACTCCAGCAGCGGGCGCAGCCACACATCGACCCCGTAGTCCTGGAACGCCGGCAGCGCGAAGGCCAGAATGGCGATCGGTACCAGCTGCGACAGCCGCACAAGCACCTTTTGTTCGATGACCGCCTTGGCCCACGGCGAAGAACTGTGGCGGAAAGGGTGGTGCGCGATCCCTCGGATGAAGGCCTTGCCGATCAGGTTCGCCAGGAAGCAGATGGTCAGGACTGCGGCGATGACGATGGCGGCCGCCACGACTTCTGCCCAGGTTTCCCCGAGGCCCCATCCGGCAACGGTCTGTTGCAGCCAGTCGACCGCCGATCGGACGGCGTCGCTGGCGGCGTTCTCTCCGATGAGCGGACTTCTCGTGGTGGTGACTGCCGTCATTCGGGCAGGCTATCACGCCTTGGGAGAAAGACAGCGGGCGTCCGACAGGTGTCGGACGCCCGCTGGCGTCGAAGGAACTCGGGAAGATCAGCCCGTGCAGCCGAAGTCGGCAATCGCATTGAGCAGATCATCGACGTCGTAGACGCTTCCGAAGCCGTTGATGATGGCGAGGATGTCATCGACATCCGTGTCACCGTCGCCGTCAGCGTCGCCGGGACAGTTGCTGTCGCACTCGTCCGGGATGCCGTTGTTGTTGGCGTCCTCGCTGGTTCCGTTGGCGATATCGCACGCGTCCGGTACCTCGTTGAGGTTGCAGTCCTGTTCGCCGCCGTAGTGCATGTACCGGCTGGCCGTAGCCTGCCAGACATCGTTGGCGTCCGTGCGGCCCTGGAACAGGGCCTCCACCAGAACTTCGGCCTTCATACTCATCGCCGTGAGGCGGGCGATGAGCACGCCGTTCCGCTCCGAGCAGTCGTCCGAAATGTACGGCAGGCTGGTGCCCTGTTCGTCCGCAGGTGTGACGAACCAGACGCCGTTTCCGGCAGAGAGGTCGCCGCCTGCCTCGAAGTCGGTCCAGTCGATGCCGACCTGATTCAAGGCGTTCGACGACCAGGGGGCACCGGTCGAATCGAGTGTGCCGATCGTGACGCGGGAATCCCACTCCAGATCGGGCGCGATTTCATAGAACGCGGGGTTCACCTCAAGCGAGGTCGGCCCGCCATACCCGTCCTGATAGAAGGACGTCGTGCACGAGACCGTCTTCTGCTGATCCGAGTTGCCCGCCACGGCGTCGAGCCGCCAGCCCGAGGGCAGGTCGGCGTAGACGTCGATTGTGTAGTGGGGCTGATCCAGCGAAAGCCGGTCGATGCCGGAGACGCGGTACCGGATGGTCACGTCATCGCCTCCACCGCCACCGCATGGGTCGCCGGCGCAGTCGGTTCCGTCACCAAGGTAGTCGCCGCCACAGTCCGCCTCGGTCGTGACCGAGCAGGACGTACCGACACAGCAGCCACCGGTCGGGTCGCTTCCGCACGGGCTGCCGGAGCAGTCGGTGCCGTCGCCCATGTACGTGCCACTGCAGTCTGCTTCGGTCGTGACCGAGCAGGACGTTCCGACACAGCAGGCGCCGGTTGGATCGCTTCCACAGGGGCTTCCGGAGCAGTCGGTGCCGTCACCGAGGTAGGCGCCGCTGCAGTCTGCTTCGGTCGTGACCGTGCAGTCTGTGCCGACGCAGCATGCGCCTGTCGGGTCGCCGCCGCCTTCGCACTGGGACGGATCACAATCGCCGGCGTCACAGTCGAAGAGATCGCAGTTGGCGAAGAGCGGAACACCGGGCGGGCACTCGTCGCACCCGTAGTCGTACGGGATGTACGACCCGTCGTCGCAGTAGCCGTCACCGATCCAGGACTCGTAGACGTAGTCCGGGAAGCAGGTTCCCTGACAGTCCATGGTCCAGCCTGGATCACAGTCGCCACCACCACCTCCGCAGGGATCGCCAGCGCAGCTGGTGCCGTCACCCAGATAGGTGCCGCCCATGGCTGAGCAGTCCGCTGCAGTCTCGGTCGAACACGATGTTCCGAGGCAGCAACCGCCGGTCGGGTCACCGCCACCGCCGCAGTCGGCCGGGTCGCAGTCGCCGCCGTCACAGTTGAAGGCGTCGCAGTTGAGGTAGATGGGCACGCCGTTCCAGCTGTAGGAACCGTCGTCGCAGTAGCCGTCGCCGACCCAATAATCCGGGCAGCAGTTGCCGTTGCAGTCTTCGATTTCGCCGGCAGGGCATCCGCCACCGCCGCCGCAGGGATCGCCTGCGCAGTCCGTGCCGTCACCCAGATAGGTGCCACCGCACTCAGCCTCGGTTGTGACCGAGCAGGAAGTTCCGACACAGCAACCGCCGGTCGGGTCACCGCCACCGCCGCAGTCGGCCGGGTCGCAGTCGC
>CAZSSV010000324.1:0-2667 GCA_964609425.1 uncultured Isosphaeraceae bacterium
ATCTAGGTCGGGACGATCAAAGTTGAGCAGTGCGACAAAGGCGAGTTTCTGTCTGTAGAACTGGTCACTCAAATCGGGAGAAGGGTCGAACATGGCGAGAATGTCGTCGATCTCCTCCATGCGGTCGCCCCGGAGGTCAGACCATCGCCTGAGTGTGCGCCCCATCTCGTAGAGGTGTCCACTGATCTGTTGCATCGCAATCTCAAGGCGGTCGAGGAGGGCTGGCAGGCGGTCCTGGGGGGTGAAGCGTTTCAGGCAGAAGGCGTGAAGGGCCTCGGCGTCTCCGTCATCCTGGGTCCATCGACGGCGTACGCGATCAAGTCCGGCCTCGGCCCGCGCCCGACATGCGGGGCCGTGCAGGTCCATGAGGGCCTTCAGGGTGTCGGGTGGAGTGATGGTCGCGGGCATGGATGCGGGCCTCCTCGTGGGGCGATGGCGAGGATTCTACGGTGGCGGGGGCCCGGTACACTCACGTCATGATGACACGACACATGGGGCGGGTCGCAGTGGCGTCGATGGCCATGCTCGCGGCGGGTTGGAGCCTTACTGGGTGCGAGAGCACGTCTTCCCGAGGGCGGTCAGGCACTCCGTCATCCAATGAGGTTCTGGTGACGGCCGGGGACGCCGGCACGGTTGTGGAGTTGAAGGTCGGCCAGATCCTGCTGGTGGAATTGCCTGAAAGTCCATCGTCTGGACGTGTCTGGCAACTGGTTCGGCGACCGGACCAGCTCGTGCTCATGCCCGACGGCAACAAGTTCGATCAGACTGAAGCGCAGAAAGCGCGTGAGGATTTGGTGGGTACCCAGATTCTTCGGTTTGAGGCCGTGGGGGACGGAGACACCATTCTGAGCCTGGCACTGGTCCGCCCCGGGACGGGACTGTCCACGGCCGACGAGCGGTGGATGGGGCAGGTTCGCGTGCGGTGAAATCCCTGCGTCGGTGGCCCTCAGGGCGCCGCGTCCCGATGCACCATCGAGTCGAGCATGGTTCCAATGAGCGCCGTGCTCTCTGCGCTCGATCCACTCCCTTCGCCGACGACCATCACGCGAGGCGTGATCTCGATGTTCCGAAGGCCGATGATCTCAAGCAACTCGAGAAGCGCCGCATTCTGCGGGCCGATTTCGACGGCGAGCTTTCGGAACTGTTCGGCCTGCGCCTCAGCCTTGATGCGGATGGCTTCTGCCTCGGCGGCGGCTTCGATCAGCCGCTGTTCCTTGGCCTGTTCAGCGATCTTCACGCCGTAGGTTGCCGTCGCCAGGTTGGCTTCTTCAGATGCTTCCTGCTGGGTGCGGCTGAGCGCCTTCTGCTCCTGTGCGGCCCGCTCCTGCTCCTGGAAGGTGAGTTGCTCCTGGAGGGCAATCTCGCGATCCGTCTGCGTCTTCAACAGGTCGCCCAGAGACGCCTCATCGCCAATCTGGCCGATTCGGACGGCGTTGACCGTCACGCCCACTTCGCCCATCTCGGAGCGAATCGTGTCGGTGCTTGACGCTTCCTGCTGTGAGCGCTGCTGGACGTAGTCGAGCGCTTTCACGTTCTCCGCATTGTTGCGGAAGATGGCTCGGACCACAGAAGCCAGATATCGCCGCAGTTTCTCCTCATCGCCGCCGAACTCGGCCACGACCTGCGGCGAGTCGGTTGGTCGAATCTGGTACTCGACCCGGACATCCACGGGAAAGGTAAACCCGTCGGAAGTTCGCACTTCGATCTCCCGGTCATCGGCACCCTGCTGGGGGTTGGGACCGATGCCGTATCGAATGATCTGCTGTTCGGTGGACAGCAGCGTGACCTCGTAGGCCTTGGTGTTGAGGTAGAGCTTGTTTGGGTACAAGGGCGTGCGCCAGATGCCCCGCTCGCCCTGCTCCACAATGGTCGCAACGCCTCCGTCTGCGGTGGAGGGTGTTTCGCCCACATTCGACTTGATGACGCCGACCATGGCCTTTGGAACGTTGGTGGCGCCGACGAGTTCGATGTCGTACAAACGCGTATTGAGGCGGTAGTTGCCGGGGCTGAGCACTGAGGCCTGCGGACCGCGATTCCCGCGACCGGCTGTGAGAAAGTACTCGGCTCGTAACATGTCCGCAGGGGCGGTCCATTCCGCGGCAAACGCCTGGCCCGCGGGAAGCGGCGCTCCATCAAGCGCCGTGATCAGGCCGACCTGGTCGCTCCCGACGCGGACGATTGGTTCGACTTCCACGTCGTAGAGACCGGGCCACAACCAGAAGTGCCACCCTGGTCCGAGGATTTTGGCCTGCGGCCCCTTCTCTCCGTTCGTTGCGATGATCTGCCCGGAGGGGAGTTCGGTTCCAACGTGTTTGACCACGATGCCGACCTCGTTCTCGGCGACGTGACGGACTGAACTGAAGAGCACGAAGGCGAACAGAACGATCAGCGCGCCGATGGCGCCACTGATCTTGATGGCGGTGTTCTCAGATGAAAGCGCCCAGATGAGCAGTGCGATGGCGGCGGCGACGCCGATGAGCAGCAGCAGAGTCATGATGACCTCCTCACTTCGTCCTCCCAGTCCAAGACCACCCGCCGGGGAGGCGGCGGAGCCTCAGAGGGTACTTGGGATTCGCCGCGTCCGGCGTTCGGGGACTCAGGGCAGGGAGGGGACCCAGTGTGGTCCGGTCGCATCATCCGACCACCGCCTCATGGACCCCATCGCTG
>CAZSSV010000325.1:0-2662 GCA_964609425.1 uncultured Isosphaeraceae bacterium
ACCTGGAACCATTGTCTCCGGCCAGACGACGACATCGGCTTCGTCAGCCTCCAGGCCCCGCTGTGTCAGCGACAGGAACCCGGGAACGTCCTCGGCCTGCTGCTGGGCAGACCAACCGATCTTGTTGTTCTGAGGCAGGTTGGTCTGAACGCCCAGCACGCGCAGCGGCGGACCGTCCGTCGGCTTCGGCGCGGACACAACGCTCGCGGCTGCCAGCAGGACAAGGGGTAGGGCTGCCTCGCCGACCCGCCTGGGCCAGGTGAGGCCCCGCCCTGCCACGAGCGCCACCACAGAGGCCCCCGTGGCGACCACCAGCATGCCGATGAGCCACACACCACCCAGCGAGGCCAGCATGGCCTGTGGCCCGCCCCACTGGGAGTGACCGGCCAGGTGAAATGGCCACGCATCAAAGACGACCTCAGCCCGCATGTACTCGAGCGACACCCACAGCGTGCCTGCCAACGCGCTCAGGGGAAGGCCGGATCGGCCCTGGCCGAGCCACCGACACAGCACGACAAAGACCGCTGGCCAGAGGGCCGAATAGCCGACCAACGCCGGGTACCCCGCGACTGACACATCTCGAACCCACACGAGGCTGACCGCCCACGGCCCGACGTACGCCAGCCAGGCCAGAAGCAGGAGCGTCCACATGCCCCGCGAACCCAGGCCAGCACGCACCAGAAGCGCCGGCCAGAGGATGGCCAACCCAAACAGGCCGAAACCCGGCCCGCCCGGCTGTACGAACCACCATGCCCACGCCGATGCAAGCAGCAGCGCCAGCGTGACGAGCCAATGGTCCCGCGGCCATGGGGTGGCCGGCCTACTTCCCGGCATAGTCGATGAGGCTGGAGATCTCACTTCTGAGATCGCGCCGAGCCACGACCCGATCCACGAAGCCGTGCTCAAGCAGGAACTCGCTCCGCTGGAATCCTTCGGGAAGATCCTGGCGGATGGTGTTCTTGATGACCCGGGGGCCAGCGAATCCAATGAGGGCGTTCGGTTCCGCGAGGGTCACATCACCCAGCATCGCGAAACTTGCCGTCACACCTCCGGTGGTTGGATCGGTCAGGACCGAAATGTAGAGCCCCCCAGCTTCGTCAAAGCGCGCCAGCGCCGCCGACGTCTTGGCCATTTGCATCAGCGACAGCCCCGACTCCATCATGCGCGCCCCACCGGACGCCGACACAATGACCAGCGGAAGATCCTGTGAGATTGCGTCTTCCACAGCTCGCGCGATCCGCTCGCCCCCCGCCGATCCCATGGACCCACCCAGAAACCGAAAGTCCATGACCACAAGCATCGCCTTCCGACCCTTGATGAATGCCGAACCACATCGAACCGCCTCATCTGCCCCCGTCTTGGCCTTGGCGGCCTTGAGGCGGTCGGGGTACGGCTGGGTGTCCACGAAGTCGAGTGGGTCGCCTGCTTGAACATCCAATGCGATCTCATCAAACGACCCCGGGTCGGCGATCTGGGAGATACGCTCGGGCGCGGAGATCCGAAAGTGGTTGTCGCACTCCGGGCACACGCTGAGATTGTTCTCAAGCGCCCGCCGAAACAACATGGCCCCGCATGTGGCGCAGCGAACCCACAGCCCCTCAGGGACCGGCTTCTTGCGGGTCGCCGTCGCGACATCGGCGTCGTTCCAGGTTCGTGGTGGCTCGGCCATGGACGCCTCAGAGGATATCAGGAGGCGTCGCCGCCACGAATACCGGCAATCGCAGCTGCGTAGTCGCTGCTTCCGAAGATCGCCGAGGCACTCACCAACTGGTTGCAACCCGCCTTCCGACACCCGGCGGCCGTCGAGGGCGAGACGCCGCCATCCATCTGCAGCCACGCGTTCTCCCCGAGCGCGCTCCGAAGCGTCTGCACCTTTGGCAGCACACCCTCAATGAATGCTTGGCCGGAGAAGCCCGGATGGACGCTCATGACGAGCATCAGGTCGAAGAATCGTGCCATGTCGAGCATGCCATCGACCGGCGTGTCCGGGTTGATCGCCAGCCCGACCGTGCAACCGACATCGCGAATCTGCTCGGCGAGGGCAACATGATCGACATCGGCCTCGAGATGAAAGGTCACATGGTTGGCGCCGGCGTCGATGAACAAGGGTGCATAGGTATCTGGGCGTGTCACCATCAGGTGCACATCCAGCACCGCGCGGGGGAGGTGCCGCCGCAATGCCGCGCAGATGGCCGGACCCATGGAAAGGTTTGGTACGAAGTGCCCGTCCATCACATCGACATGAAGCGACGAAGCGCCTGCATCGAGCGCCGCGGTGGCCTGCTCGGCCAGCCGACCGAAGTCGGCAGACAGGACCGACGCGCCGACCTCGTACTCGCCTGCCGCAGCCGGCCGCGAGAACCCTTCCATCATCCGGTCAGCCCTTGGCCTGGCGCTTGTACTCAATCCACTGCTCACGATAGTCTTCCTTGGCGTCTGCGGGTGCCAGACGATAGGCGTCTCTCGCCACCGACACCGCCTCTGCGGCCTCACCACGCTTGAAGTGCACGGCCGCCATCACCTTCATTGCCGCGGCCTGCCGTCGCGGGTCATTAAACTGCTCGATCGCCTGCTTGGTCGACTTCAAGGCCAGTCCAAGGTCTCGATGCTCGTCGGGAATGTCCGGGTCCGTCACAATGTGGTTCGCAAACAGAATGATCCC
>CAZSSV010000326.1:0-2661 GCA_964609425.1 uncultured Isosphaeraceae bacterium
GATGTCGATCCGGCGCTCAACCCCGGCGCGCGCTACTTCTTCGAGGGCTACTACATGAGCTCCGACGACGCCGCCATCGGGAATCACGCCAACAACGCGTCCTGGCGAGAGGTGGTCTTCTCGAGCATCTCAAGCGTCAGCTCAATCGGCGGCACCGAGGTCGAAGAACAGGCCATCCGAAAGTGGGCCGCTGAAGACCCGAGTGTCGACCTCAATGAGGCACATGTCTCTGGAGATGGGTTCTTCCTCGTTGGCGCCAAAGTCACCGATCTCGGTGGTGGGTCCTGGCACTACGAGTACGCCGTCTACAACCACAACTGTGATGCGAGCGGCGGCTCCTTCGCAGTACCACTCCCAAGCGGTGCCACGGCCACCAACATTGGTTTCCATGATGTGGACTATCACAGTGGCGAGATCTACGACGGCACCGATTGGACCGCCACGGTTTCTCCCGGTTTCATCACCTGGGAAACAACGAGCTACGAGACGAACCCGAACGCCAACGCGCTGCGGTGGGCAACGCTGTACAACTTCCGATTCGACGCGAACGTAGAACCCGTTTCGTCGGACGTCGTCATCGGCACATTCAAGCCCGGAGGCGCCGCATCGACAACCGTCAACACGCTCGCGCCCCCGGCGGCCCCAATCGACCCTTGCGATCTGCCGCTCGGGTTCTGCCCCGAAGACATTGACGACAACCACGTGGTCAATGTCGATGACATGCTGGCTGCACTCGGCTCCTTCGGTCAATGCGGCGACGGTTCGTTCCGGCCTGTCGGTGACGTCGACGGCAACTGCTGCTCAGACGTGGATGACCTTCTGCAACTCATCGCGGCGTGGGGCGCGGACTGCACGCCCATTGGCGCGTGTTGCCTTCCCTCCGGCGAATGCCTCGAGGTGTCGCAGGAAGCGTGCAGCACCATGGGCGGTGACTGGGCTGGCGACGATACGGCGTGTGGAAGCTCCGGGTGCCCAGCTCCGGGCGCCTGCTGCGCATCTGATGGCTCGTGCACTGAAGTGATGCAGGACGACTGCGCCGTATCAGGCGGCGTCTTCTATGGCGATGGGTCCACATGTGAAGAGACCGAGTGCCCAGTCGCGGGCGCCGGCGACGAGTGCGACACCGCGATGGTCGCGATGCTCGGTGAAAACAGTTTCGAGACGAATACGGCCACCCCCAGTTCACCCGAGCCTGACGAGTCGCAGTGTTCCGGCACCTACCTCGATTGGAACGGGAGCCAGGACATCTGGTTTGCGTTCACCGCGGCCCAGAGTGGTTCGATTCACTTCACCACTTGTGACGGCTCCAGTTACGACACGTCGATGGCCATTTATGAGGACAGTTGCGACAACCAGGTGGCGTGCAATGGTGACGCCAGCGGCGACAACGGCTGCCAGTCCTACTACTCCGCCATCGATCTCAATGTGACAGCGGGTTCCACGTACTACGTCCGCATCGGTGGATGGCAGGGCGAGACCGGATCGGGCACCTTGACGATCGAGTGACGACCACGACCATACAGTGACTTCAAGGCCCTCGGACCCGTCTGGTTCGGGGGCCTGTTGCTGTGGCCCGCATCGCGCGTCTCGCTCAGGCTCTACCCTGTGATCCTTCACCTGCACAAGGAAGCCTCTGTGTTCACGACGATCTGCCTCCTGGCGGCACTGGCCACCCCACCACTCTGGCCCACCACCATCCACACCGCGGAAGGCGATCGCTCATCCTGGCGACGGCCCGCGCATACCGATGCTCTGGAAGCGTGGATCGTGTCAGGCCGGCCGATGACATCCAAAATGATGGGCGCGCCGCGCTGGACCAAAGTCGAACCCGCCGAAGACGGCTCCGTCGAAATCCCCCGAGGCGGATGGGGTCTCTTCGTCTTTGACTCCGACCGCGACACGCCCGCAGTCCTCGACGCCGCAGGCATGGCAGAGGCGTGGATCAACGGCTTGCCTCGAGGCGGGGACATCTATGCAACCGGGAGGACCCGGCTCCCGTTCTTGCTGAAGAAGGGACGAAATGAAGTCCTGCTCCGGTCCGGACGGGGCAATCCCGCACCGCTCGTTCGCACATCCGAGCATCTGGCGCGTGATGAGGCTGCGCCCGGCGCCCCCCGCATTGCATTGCTGGGCCAACAGGATCGGACGCTCCCTGATGCCGTCGCTGGCCAGCCACTCGACGCCCTCGGCGCCGTGATCATCTACAACGTGGACACCAGCCCGCTCTCAGATGCCCACCTGTCCGCAACGATCGGTGGCATGTCGACCATCACGCCGGTTCCGACAGTCCCGGGTTTGAGCTTCCTGAAGGTGCCAGTTCGACTTCGCGGACCGGTGGCTGATCCTGGGCCTGAGGCGTGCCGCCTCCAACTGAAAGATGCCACCGGCGCGCTGCTTGATGAGGACAGGTTTGAACTGCGACGACGATCGCCCGAGCAGTGGCGCAAGAACACATTCACGAGCGACATCGACGGAAGCGTGCAGTACTACGGTCTCGTTCCACCAGTCGGTGCCGGTGATACACCGCCCGGAACCGTGTTGTCCCTGCACGGCGCATCTGTGAAGGGCAGCCGTCAAGCGTCGTGCTATCAGCCGCGTGACTGGTGCATGCTGGTCGCTCCCACCAACCGCCGCCCATTCGGGTTCGATTGGGAAGAGTGG
>CAZSSV010000327.1:0-2647 GCA_964609425.1 uncultured Isosphaeraceae bacterium
AAATGACGCCCGAGACGATCACTCGGACTGGACTCGATTTAGGGGGAAAGGTCAGCCACCTGTGCAGTGAAGCCCGCTGCCATCACGAGTACGCTCCGAGGCGATCCAATCAGCATGCAACCACCCTCCTTCAAGAGCGCTGTACGCCCGCGCCGCGACAGCGTATCCGCGATTCCAGAAAAAGGTAGGACCCCAGCGCTCTCCATCCCGCAGCCTTCAGCCGCCACAAGGGCCCCAGTTTCCCAGCAGGAGGAGCAGATCGTTGGCAGTGACCATGCCATCTCCGTCAACATCCCCGCTTCCGCCAGACTGTCCGAAGGAGTCGATCACGATCAACACATCGTTGACACTGACCAGGCCATTGCCATCGAGATCGCCCACACAGGGCGCATCGACGGTCCACGTCACGATCTCCGTCATCAACTGCGCCCGGGCCGCTTCGTCTCGAACCCAGGACGTCTCGTCGATCACCTGCACCGACACCGTCTCGGCGCCAGACAGATCCAGCGTAGACAAGTCGAGCGCCTCACCCGTCGCGCCAGGCACCGGTAGCCCGTCGATCGACCACTGGATCGACAACGCGTGATTCACCAGGTCGATCGGATCAACGAACAGCACCTCGTCTCCTGTGACCGATACGTTCGTCGGCGTGTGTTGGTCAAGTGGATCGACGGTGGCGTAGATTTCCAGAATGAAGGCCTCCGCCGCGATCAGGTTGAAGGGGCGGGCAAGGCTGCGCATCATTGAGTTGCCGCTCGGCCGATAGAGGCCATACTCGTGGTAGGCCGCACCCTCGTACGTGCCGACCAGCCCGTCCCACGCCGCCTGATTCTCACCAAGCCAGTCAGACCACTTGGTGCCGGATGCAGCCATTTCAGCCTGAGTCAGAATGGACGTGTTCACTGCAGACGTTTCGCCGCCCGTCCACGTATCGCCGTCACCGTAGTCATATTCGTCGGCGAGATCCGCCATGCTGTGACCAAACTCGTGAATGGCCACATCGAAGGCGGCACCGTTGGCGCCCGCAACGGTCCCGAGGTTTGAACTCGCGTAGCCGGCGCCGCCATACTTCGTGGAGTTGGCGATGGCGATGAGCTGCTCACGCTGGGGCGCCGCCGAGGCAAATCCGATGGCTTTCGAGACGTTGACGCACAGCAGTCGCTCAATGCCGTAACAGAAGAAGCCCATGTCCATCGCAGTGTCCCGATCGATGCCATCGGTGGGATCATTGTCAACACCAGACTCATTCGAGAGAACATCGACCCGGTGCGCCAGGAAGCACTGCCCGTACGTCGCCAGAGGCTCGATTCCGAACAGCGCACCGACCACGTCCTCGGCATGGGTCGCATACAGGCCGAGCTCGCCGACGGTGTACCCATCGCCAACAATGACCAGATCGACCCGGTTTGATGACGGTCCCGAACCCCAGATCAGGGTCGACCCGACCCGGTCTGCGAGATGCCGATGCTCGTGAGCGGCAATTGGAACCTCGATGACACCCCCGACGAGTTGCCCGCGCTCGTCAAGCCCGTCGTAGTAGAGCCGCTCGGTCGCGCCGCCGGCTGTGGGCATGCCCGCCAGGGCCGCAATCACGGCAAAACATATGCACAATCGCCAAGAATCTCCTCGCACATCGACGCTCCAGACAGGCCCCCCCTGCACCTGCACTCTACATCGCACCCTGGGATGTGCCCAGTCGATACCATCAGTTCTGTCCCACCAGACGGCGGGGATGGGGCCCTGTGCCAGGGAGACTGCATGGGGTGCCTTGGCAAACACGTCTGGGGGGCGAGGGCACCGGGAATGGAGCATGCGATCATGACAACCGAGCCGGAGGCATGGCGTCGATCACACATAGGCGATCCTCTGTGGTCATGGCAGACGCCGATGATGGGTGGCATGGGCGGGGCGTGGTCGATGGTGGTCGTGGTGTTTGAGACAGATGTGCCCAACTTCGTGTTCATGTCGACCTACGCAACGGATGAGTGTGGCGACTTTGAGTACCCAGCCGACGACAGCCTGCCGATGGACTATGAGTTCGACATGGACGCAACCTTTCGCATCTACGATCCATTCGGACTGGACGTCCTGAGCGTTCCACACTACCAGGCGCTGCCCGCGGCGGAGTGGAAGTCACTGGTGCAAGAACACGTTCGGCAGTTGGGGCATGACTTGAAACCGAGTCAGTGCCCGTAGCGGCGAGTTCGCCCGCTATCCATCGATCCGCCTGAACCCGAACCGGGGTTTCACGGGTACGGGTTCGCCGGCAACCTCGAGCACCGGATAGGCAAGGAAGTTGATGGGACCACTGGCGGGCCCGGGGTCCACCTTCAAGTCACGTCCCCGACTGAGTTCGATGCGATTGGCGGGGTGATGCCCGAAGTAATACGTGGAGAGCGGCGTGAACTTGTCCGCCTCGCTGATGTCAACCGGCCACCACTGGCCCTCAGCAAAAAACTCCGCCCAACAGTGATATCCACTCAGACCGCCCTCGTTGCGATTCGACGGAACCGCTGCCCCAATCGCAAAGCGGGCAGGAATGTTTGCAGCACGCGCGACAGCGATGAAGTAGGCGTGAAAGTCCGTGCAGTTTCCGAAGGCTGAATCACAGGCGGAGACGGCATTGCCCTTTCCGTAGTCTTCGCCG
>CAZSSV010000328.1:0-2637 GCA_964609425.1 uncultured Isosphaeraceae bacterium
ATCACGGTGAACATGGAAGGGGAGCCTAGCGGGGCAGGGCACGCACGCGGCGAGCCACGTGTGCTGCCCCGAGCCGAGCCTTCATTGTGTCCTGCTCACCACGGGCAGGGGGTGGTTCGACCGGACGGCATAGCCGATGTCATCGAGGACGATCTTGACCGGCTGCTCAAGCCGGACCACGGTGGGCTTGGCCGGCCCCTGCTGGAAGGCGGCCAGCCCGCACACGCCCGCAATCGCCGCCATCACCCACAGCGCCCGCCCCTGACGCCTGAGACGCCGCTCCAAGGCTGCCAATCGGTCTGTGTTGTGCACGTGCATGGGTCATCACCTCCTGCCCGGCTGCATTCAGCCGCGACCCTCCCCGGGCTTGGCAGGCCGCCGCGTGCCCGGTATGATGCCCGATTCCCGCCCGTGAGGCGGCCAGAGGAGCCCTCCCGTGTACGCGATCGTCGAAGACAGTGGAACTCAGATCAAACTCGCCCCCGGAGCCGTCCTGGACGTGGACCTTCGTGAGGGCGCCCAGGAGGGCGGCACCATCACCTTCGACCGCGTGCTCGCCGTCAAGGGCGACGGAGACGGCCCCGCGACGCTTGGAAGCCCGTACGTCGACGGCGCGACCGTCACGGCCGAGGTCGTCGGTGAGGTCAAGGGCGAGAAGATCGACGTGATCAAGTTCAAGCGACGGAAGAACTACCGCCGCAAGACCGGCCATCGCCAGCGGCTGCTGAGAATTCGCGTGGGCGAGATTTCGGCCACCGCCAAAAAGAAGACGACCAAGAAGAAGGCCGCCGCGAAGACAGAATCGTCCGAGGGCTGAGCCAGTCGTATCCACGCGTTCCCCCGGCAGCCCGTCGATGCATCGGCGGGCTGCGTTCGTATCAGCCTCCACGCCGCTCGCGGGGCACTCGCACGTACATCGTCCGCCCGAATGCGTTGGTGATGTACTGGTCCATGGCGTCCGAAAGTCGCTGTCCCGCGATGTCGTCGCAGGTACCCGTAAAGACGGCAGTCAACTCGGCAGGGGAGAGGAGATCGACAAAACCATCGGTCGACTCCGACAGGGTGATGCCGGACGGTTCGATCCGCAGCGACATGGCGCCGTCTTCATGACCCCCGACCGGATACCCGAACCCGCCACCTTCATAGAGGCCGACCTCACCCTGAGACACGACGATGTACCGGAGCGACAGATTGGTCGCGGAGGGGTCGATGGGGGTTTCGCCGGCACGAGGCGGAAACAGCATTTCAATGTGCAGGATCTGCCCATCCGTGAGTTCACCACCCTCCAGTTCGGCCACCGAACAGTCCGAGAGCCAGAGCGAGGTGTGTACAAAGGGGTCGGACGTACAAACCGCCGTCACAACCTGCATGTGCAGCTGCCCGCCCTCACCACCGATCCGCGTCGCTGTGGCGGTTGCCTCGAAGTCACCAATCCAGTGCCTGGCATGATCCACATACGCGCAGCCCGTCAGCGCGATCGTGGTGAACATCATGGTGAACCAGCGTGCGCATCCCATGCCGACGATTCTACAGGGCCAGCCGCGCGAACACCGGCGGGTACTACCATGCCTTCCCATGAAGGCTGGCCCCCCCTCACGATCGGCGCCTGCGTGGTCCTCCGAGGACCTGGCCGCCGACCCGCATGCCGCGGACGACAAGGCAGCCCGGGTCGAATCGATGTTCACGAGCATCGCGCCGAGATATGACCTCAACAACCGCCTGCACTCGCTGTGGCGCGATCAGGCCTGGCGGCGGCGGGTGGTGGCGTTGGCGGCCATCACGCCGGAGGATGACGTGCTGGATCTGGCGTGCGGCACCGGCGACCTCACGCGCCTCCTTGCGATGGCGGGGCCGAAGTCCGTCATCGGCATGGACTGTACGGAGGCCATGCTTGAGGTCGCCCGGGACAAGGTGGCCCGGGACAAGGTCGCCCGCCGCAGGCCTGCCGGGACGCAGGCCCGCTACGTGCGGGGTGACGCGATGGCGATCGACCTGCCGGACGCCTCGGTCGATGTGCTCACCATGGCCTTCGGCATTCGCAACGTCACCGACCCCGGGGTCGCGGTGGGGGAGTGCGCCCGCGTGCTTCGCCCCGGCGGCAGGCTGCTCATCCTCGAGTTCAGCACACCACGTCGGTGGTTGCCCCGCATGCTCAATGCCCTCTACAGCCGCCACATCATGCCCAGAACGGCCACCGCCATCTCAGGCGACCGATCCGGGGCGTACCACTACCTCCCGAGATCGGTCCAGACCTTCGCGGACCCCGCGAACCTGGCTGCGATGATCGGCTCGCGGGGCTTTGCAGTCCGCAGACAAGTGCCGCAGACCTTTGGAATCTGCATGATCACGCTGGCCGACCGCAGCCAGAAATCGCTAGACGACGCCTGCTGAGGCATCGGGCGTCAGTGGAATGCGAATCTGGTGCGCCACGCCGGTGGGGGTGTGCTGCAGGTTGGCCACACCACGCAATTCGCCCTCCACCAGGCCTCGAATCAGCGTGGTCCCCGTACCGGCCTGGGCGTTTGGGTCGGGTGGGGGGCCTCCGGTTTCGGTCCAGTGCAGAACAAGCGAAGGCCCGGTGGGGCCTTCGGCCACATCCCACTCGATCGCGAGCCATCCGGTACCGGCGCCCAGCCC
>CAZSSV010000329.1:0-2627 GCA_964609425.1 uncultured Isosphaeraceae bacterium
GGGACGTGGCGTACACGCTCGCACTTCTTCGGGTCGGTCAGCCGCGCCATGATGCAGCTGCTGGTCGATCGGGCCCGCGCTCGAGCGGCGCTCAGTCGTGGCGGCGGCGTTCAAACGATCTCGCTCAGGCTGGTGCCCGGTGAACTCGCAACGTTGGCCGACGAACATGCCTCGCTCATTGAGGATCTGTCCCGGGCGATGTCCGAACTCGATGCCAAACACCCCCGCGCTGCCGACGTCGCCCGGCTGAGATACGCCACCGGGCTCTCCGCCCGCGAGACCGCCAATGCGCTGGGCATCACCGAGCCGACGGGCCGAAAGGATTGGACGTTTGCGCGGGCGTGGCTGCGGATGCGGCTTGAGGGCACGTCGCGTCAGCATACGACGCCGTCGAGCTGAGTTTGCAGAAACACGGCGTCATCGAGGTGACCCAATGGTCGCCGTTCCCCGATCATTGCGTGGGATGCAGATGCACCCACTAGCCTCCAATCACCCAGCGCGGTATCGTGAAGCCGCAATGCCACTCCCCCCCGAAATCGAATCGCACCTCGATGCGCTGCGACAGCTCGCAGCCGAGTGTGAACTCGTCGCAGTCGCTGTGGTTGGCTCAGCTGCCCGTGAGGACTTTGATCCAGCAAAGAGTGATGTGGACCTGCTTGTTGATTTCGGCCCGTACACCGATGACCTGGGCGCCAGGGCAGTTCGGTTCTACACATCCGTGCAGAAGCTCTTCGACCGGCGCGTCGACATCATCAGCACTCATGGAATCCGTAGCGACCTGTGGCGATCCATTCTCGAGGCAGGCCAGGTCCCAGTCTATGCCGCCGCGTGAGCCGCTGGCCATGCTGGAGGACGCGCGATCGCAGGCCATGGATCTGGTGCGCAAAGTCGACGGAAGTACACTTGAATCGATTCTCGGTGACCGGGACCTTCAAGCGATCATCGAGCGGCGGTTTGAGATCTTGGGTGAAGCACTGCGTCGGCTGCGTCAGAGGGATATGAACCTGTTCGACCGAATCCCAGGGGCCAATGAAGCTATCGCTGTCCGGAACATCATCGCGCACGGCTACGACGGTGTCGACCATCGAATCTTGTGGTCCATCACACACCAGTTTCTCCCCCAGATGCTGGCGGCGATTGATGTTGTCATAGACGAACGGTACGGGCCTCTGGAATGAAACAACAAGATGCTCGGGGCACTGGGCATCACCGAACCGACGGTCCGAAAGGATTGGACGTTTGCGCGGGCGTGGCTGCGGATGCGGCTTGAGGGCACGTCGCGTCAGTCTTCGCGGACCTCATCCTGACCTTTGAGAATCGCCACGTCCTCGAGGTCTCGAGGATGTCCAGCGGCGCCCCTTGGTGCGAATCAGATCATCCCGGCAGAGCAGGTAGTACATCGCACCAGCGACATCACGCGTCGCTCGCCGCGACCACGCCTCGTCATATGTCACGCCTGGGGTCTGCGTCTGCACCTCCACCCGAACTCGATCGCTTTCTGTGAACTCAAAAACAGGCCCCTACCATGGGCGCATGCTCAGGATTGGCTCGGTGCAACTCAAGTCCAAGGCCCTTCTGGCACCCATGGCGGGCCACTGCGACCTGCCGTTTCGGCTGCTCTGCAGAGCGATCGGGGGCGTCGGGCTGGCAAGCACGGACCTGCTCAACGTACATAGCTTGCTGCGTGGATCGCCCAAGGCCATGAAACTGGCGGCGACGTGTGAGCAGGACACGCCACTGTGCATGCAGGTCTATGGCAACAGCAGCGACCCGCTTCCTGAAGCGGGCCTGTGGGCCGTCGATCACGGCGCCGCGATTGTGGACATCAACATGGGCTGCCCTGTCGACAAAGTGGCGAAGAAGCACGGCGGATCACTCCTGCTGTGCGACGTCGAGGACACTGTCCGGCTGGCTGAGCGCATGGTGGAATCAATCACACCCCGCACAGGTGTGCCGGTGACAGCGAAGATCCGGCTGGGCTGGGATGACCAGCGCATCGTTGGCCCGGAACTCGCGCGGCGGCTTGAGCACGTGGGCATCGCGGCCATCACCGTGCACGGCCGCACGACTGAGCAGTTCTTCAAGGGCAGCGTGCGGCTGGCCGGCATTCGAGAAGTCGTGCAGGCGGTCGAGGCGATTCCCGTAATCGGCAATGGCGACATCCGGTGCGCCGACGACGCCGAATACATGATCGCGGAGACTGGCTGCGACGCCGTCATGGTGGCCCGCGGCGCGCTCGGCCGGCCTTGGATCTTCCGTGAGATTCATGCGCGGCTCTCAGGCGATCCCGAGCCAGCACCGCCCGATCGAGCCGAGTGGCTGGCCATCATCGAGCGACATCTCGACCTCATCCTGCAGCACCAGGATGAACGCGCCGCCCTGCACCGGCTTCGCAGCGGCATCAGCCGCTACGCCAAGGGCCTGCACGGCGTGAAGCAACTCAAGGCGCGCATCCGCGCGGCAGCGTCGTCCCAGGACATCCGAATCGCCCTCCACGACGCCCAGAGGCAGCCCAACCGACCGCCGGTCACTTTATCTCGTTGTCCCACAGGCACTTAGCAAGGGCGGGCTTTGCTAAGTTGTTTGTTGACAAGCAGATAAAGTGACCGGCGGTCGGGGTTCTGGAC
>CAZSSV010000330.1:0-2614 GCA_964609425.1 uncultured Isosphaeraceae bacterium
GTCGACCATCCACCGGCACCACGACGACATCGCCGCCCTTCGCACACCCTGCGTGCGGGGTGCGACCGCATCGTCGAACACCCATTTCTTCAACAGACCCGGTTCGAGCTGTGCGAGGTGCTGCACCTTGTTGCGGCGGATGAACGCCGCCAGGACCGTCCGGTAGGTACCGCGGGTGGACTCGGCGAACGGCGGTTGCCGTTCCCTGACGAACCGGTCGATCAAGGCGTACATGCTGCGGTAACGGCGGGCTGGCCTGGTCATAGTGTGATCCTCCCATGCGGTGTGCGTGTCGGCAAGTTGCGGTAGTTGACAGCCTGCCGCTGTTGCACTACTCTGACCAGCACCGAAGTCGGAACGAGGCATCAAGCTCGACCGCAGGTCACAGCCTGGTTTCTAGTTCCACAACCTGTCCAAGGAGGTCAGAGCAGTGGTCGAAGACTACGGCGCAGAAGGGGTGCTGTCCAGCACGGTCGGCGCGTTCCTGCGGATGCAACGCGAGGCCGAAGGCCCGCGGCCCACCGCATGCGGAACGCCGCTACGAGGGTCGCAATCGTGGACGTGTCCACGGGCTGTCGCATTCGAGGTTGCCGGCATCCCGGAATCAAACTCGCCCGATGATGCGACGCTGATCGCGTTTCGGCTGGGCCATTCGATGCATGAGCTCATCCAGGACGCGATGCATGCGCTCTGGCCGGGGTTCGCCGCCGAGGTGCAGGTGGATTGCCGACCGCTCGGGTTCGACCTGTCCGGCCACGCCGACGGCGTGTATGAGCTGGGCGACGACAAGGTCGTGTTGGAGATCAAGTCGACGAACTCGTTTGCGTTCAAGCTGGCGAAGAAGGCGGACGCTCCGAAGGTGGAGCACGTCACGCAGGCCGCCATGTATGCCATCGGGTTGGGTGCCGACCAGATCCACATGGTGTATGTCGCGAAGGAGGGGTCGTACCGGGATGGTGTGAAGCCGGGGCAACTGCTGGAGTGGCGGTACCGGCTTGATGATCTGTTCGACGGGGAGACGGTGGAGCAGATCGGCACCGCGGAGTTGTGGCGTTTGCAGCGGGTGTGGGAACGCGTGAAGGCGGGTGAGGTACCGGAGCGGGATGTTCCCGGGCATGGCCCGGTGTGGGATCCGCCCTCGTATCAAGGCAAGGGCGATCCGTGGAACTGCCGGTATTGCCGGTATCGGGATGTGTGTTCGGTGCATCCGACGGAGGGTGTGTCGGTCGAGTTCGCGTCGGAGACGGTGCGGACGCATTGGAACCCGCCGGTGTTCGACGAGGCGGGGGTGACGTTGTGAGCACGACGATCAGTCGGTCGCAGCGGCGTCTGGAGCGGTGCGACGAGTGCGGCGGGTACGTCGGGGCCACGTTGTGGGACAAGTACGACCAGGTGTGTCCGTTGTGCGGCATCGAGCGGGAGGTTCCCGATGAGCGATGACCTGGCAAGGCTCGCTGCACCGTTCCCGCGGGACCTGGAGCAGAACCTGCGGAAGGGCGGCACGAACCTGACCTATCTGCCGATCTCGGCGGTGATTGCCCGCACCAACGAGGTGCTCGGCATGGACTGGTCGTACACGGTGGTGTCCACCGAAGTGGTGGGTGATTGGGTGATTGCCCACGTCCGGGTTCGGGTGGAGCGGTATTTGCCGGCAGCGTCGGATGCCGAGCTTCAGGTGGGGCATTGGGAGTCCACGGAGCGTGACGGGTTCGGCGGGCAGGAGATCAAGCATCGCCGCGACGGGCAGATCCTCGACATGGGTCACGACTTCAAGGGCGCCGTGTCGGATGCGTTGAAGAAGGCGTTGCAGGCGTTCGGGGTCGGCCTGTATTTGGCGACGCACGACGAGTCGCTGCGGTCCACGTTCGATGACGGCAAGGCGGCAGGGGCGGGCGCGGTTCGTCCGCGGCCCGACGACCTCCCGGGTGGTGACACCGCCCCTGCTGCCGGCACGCCCGATGTGCGTGACGCCTTGCTGGAGTTGGCGGAGCGGTCGAAAAGCCTCGGGTTCACGCCGGCGGAGCTGCGGAAGGTGGCGTCGAAGGCGCTGGGTCGGACGATCAAGAAGGCGTCTGACATCGCCACCCATGACGACGTGGAGAAGGTCAACCAGCACCTTGACCTGGTCGAGGAGGCGAAGAAGGAACAGGAAGCCGACGATAAGGAGGAAGCGGCATGATCAAGGTGAGTGGTCACGGCAACGCCGTGGCGGACCCGGAGGTGAGGTACACGTCGTCTGGAAAACCGGTTTGCACGGTTCGGGTGGCGGCGTGGAACGGCAAGGACAAGTCGCTGTTCATCGACTTGGAGGCGTGGGACGACTTCGCTGAGAACCTGGCGTCGTCGGTGCGGAAGGGCACTCGGCTGGTGTGGTCGGGGACGCTGCGTGAGGACGAGTGGCAGAACAAGGACGGTGAGACACGCCGCAAGGTGAAGATCTCCGTGTCGGAGGTGGGGCCGTCGTTGCAGTGGGCGACGGCGAAGGTCACGAAGATTCGTGCCGATGAGTCCGACACGGGCCGGCGTGAGGCGGTTGAGCGTGGCCGGGAGCGGGTCGATGACGCCAGGTCGGCGCAGCAGACGGCGTTCGCTGATGACGAGGAGCCGTTCTGAT
>CAZSSV010000331.1:0-2610 GCA_964609425.1 uncultured Isosphaeraceae bacterium
GCGATCGAGACGAGAATGTCGTCGCCGGGAACCGGCGGCGTCCAGAGTTGGCCGTGGTGCTTGTTGTCATCACTGGTGAACGGGCGAATGCTGTGACGTCCATCGGCCGTGGACACGGTCATTTCGGCCGAGTGCGGCAGCGTCCATCGCTCGAAGCCAAGGTTCATCGAGACCGCCAGTGGGGATGTCATCCGAAGCCGCCAGTTCAGTCGGCCGTCCGGGAGTACTTCCCAGATGCCCGAGTTCGCCGGCGTGATGATGGCGTCATGGGGAATTGCGTAGCGGGGCGCCATGCCCTGGGCTTCACGCTGGGCGTCTTCCACCTCGACGGCATGGAAGTCGATCGAGGGAACTTCGATCGTCGGAACGATGTCGATCGGGCTTGCTGAAGCGCCGATGGTTCCACCAGCCATGAGGCCGAGCACACTGATGACGCGGGTATACATCCAGGTCTCCTCTCCTGAGATCCGCCCCCAACAGGGCAGTCCCCTCAACGTACCTCGGGCGGGTGTGCCCTACAACCCAATTCCCTGCTGGCGGGAAGGTTCGCCGGCTGCCGCGTCTTCAGCCGCTGCGCGGATGGCCTTCATCGCGATCCGGGCCACGACGACACTGGCAATGACGGCGGCAGCCAGCCCTCCGAACAAGGAAATCTCGTGTACCAGGCTGTCTCCGGCCGGCAAATGCCCCCCGGACGCTTTCAATTCGGTGGCCAGGGTCGCCGCGTGCCGCGCCGCGTACCCGACGTAGACGGTCGCCAGATTGCCGGGAAACATGCCCAGACAGGCCAGAAGGTACGGGCGAAACGGGGCGCGGCTGACCGCCAGCAGGTAGCAGAGCAGGGTGTAGTTCAGCGGCGAGAGTCGGAGCAGCACCATCAGCCGAAAGCCCGAGGACGAGGCGGCCGCATCCACGGCCTTGATCCTGGGGTGCCGCTCGAGTACCCGCTCGATTCGCCTGCGAAACACGCGGCGGCCGAGCCAAAAGATAAAGACGGCTGTGAGCGTACCTGCGAGCACAACCCACACCAGCCCCAGCCAGAGGCCGAACATGGCACCGGCCGCAATGGCCAGGACGGATTCGGGCACAAAGAGCGAGGTGCCGACCAGAAAGACTGCGATGAAGATGACCGGTCCCCAGGCGCCGAGCCGGTCGATGGTGTTCTCCATCGGGCCGAGGTACGGGGCGAGCACGAAGTGAAAGAGCAGGAAGAGAAGGCCTGCAGCGGCGAATGCCGCCACAATCTTCAGCGTGAGGCCAGTCCGCGTGTGGTGGCGGCGAGGGACGGTCTCAATATCGAGGTGCAGCGTGGGCTCGGCCGGCATGCGCAAGAGCATATGGCCGCAGGCCGAGCCCGCACAAGGGGGGCGTCAGTCGCTCGCGTGCAGTTTGTACCCGTGCCGAAGGAGTTCGGCGCCGCTGATCAGTTCAAAGTCCGCAACCTGTTCGGTGCTCATTTCGCGTTGCCATCTGGCAACCGTCTCGCTGGAAATGGCGCTGGTAAGGCGCCGGAAGTGCGCGTACTCGGACCGCTGGTCTTCGCCCGTCTTGGTGGGGTCGAGTTGCCCCGGCTCCTGCTCCAGATCGAGCGAGTCCATGATGCTGCCCAGGACGGGGAGGGGGTCCGCTGTGAAGTCCTCGTACCGCACCGTGAGAACATTGGCCTGATCTTCGGCGTCTGCGGCGCTCCGAATACAGGTGCGCCAGTACTTGGCGAATGTCGTGACGCTGGAACGCTGCGGGATGTTGGGGTGCGACTGCGCAGAGCAGTAGCAATCGCGTCCGTCCCGGACGATGTGGATGAACCTCGCCTCCGGGAAGTGCTTCACCAGAAATCGAAGGTGCTTGACGTGCTGTGGCGTCTTCTCGACAAACGTGCCTTCTCCGTATCGCGATTCAAGCAGCCCGACGCCGCGAGAAAAGAAGTCGACAATGTCCCTGGACTGGGCGAACAATTGGGACGTGTCTTCGCGAGAGAGCTTGAAGTGCTCCCGGGCAAAGACGTTCTTCGCCGAGAAGATGCCAGTCTCGCCCTGAATGCTGAAGAGCTTGCTGTGTGAGGCAAGCACCCGCTGCAGGAGCGTCGTGCCGCTGCGCGGTGCGCCGACGACGAAGATGAGCCGCCGGTCACTCACCGTCTGCGGCATCCGCCACCGGATGTTCCGGATGATCAGGTGCGGGGTGCGCAGATGGGAGGAAACGACAGCGGTCAAGGCGCTCATGAGATGGATGCGTGTGCCGGCGGAGGCGGGGCTGGTGGTCGAAGGCGACGTCCGCCGAGGCACATCGCCCATCAACCGGGACGGGTCATGTAGACTACACCAACTCAATTCCACGCGGGCGTAGCTCAATGGTAGAGCGTCAGCCTTCCAAGCTGAATGTTGAGGGTTCGAGTCCCTTCGCCCGCTTGTGTGCATGCCTGGGCCCGGTTCTTCGCAATGTGGCACCGCCTCGCCGCTGGCGATGCACTGAACACCGCGATGGCCTGAATTGATCGCTGCAGCGAGTTGCAGTCAGTGGCGGCGTGTGCCGACCTCTTCGCTCCCCTGGAAGGGCGGCATCCGTGTCCGTCGCGACGGCCATCCGCTGGCGAACAAGCGGAATCACCAT
>CAZSSV010000332.1:0-2610 GCA_964609425.1 uncultured Isosphaeraceae bacterium
AAGCCTCCGCAGGCAGTCGTTTTCGCGTCTGGTCGCTTCGAGGTCGAACACGAGGTACTTTACGCACAGTCGCATGTAGTCGATCGACTGCTCAAGTGCCGTCAGAGATCGGCTGACCTCCTGCTCCTGCCCGCCAACTTCCTCGGCAAGCCCCACAAGCCTCGCTCGAGATCGCTCCGGCAAGCCGTTGATGCGATCGAGCAGCGTTGAGAACTGCTGCTGAAATGCTGTTTCGTCCATGACCTCACTCCATCTCTTCTGCTGTCGTGCCACGGGGCGAATGCCCACCACATGGATACAGTGGCACGGAAGACGCTTGGGACCACGTCAGGCCGCCACAAAGCGGCGTAACGATCGACGAGAGGTCCATCTGTGTGGATTGGGGGGCCCCGTCGGGCTCAGCGGCGAATGCGTGTCCGCGAGAGGGCCGTTCGAGCCGCTTGCGGGCCCGATGCGAGCACCCGGTCCACCGACTCTCCAGCGTGCCGGGCGTCCCGAACGAGTTTGGCAAGATGTTGGTCACGCGCATGAGCCCACTTGCGAAAGTGCGTCTCGAGTTCCTGGCGATTGAACCTGGTCATCGGGTCGTCCAGCCCTGTCTGCGCGACCGCCCAGTCAATCAATCGACCGCCGGTCGCGTCGAACCGGTAGAGCCCCAGCGTCGCCTCGACACGCCCTGCAAGTGATCGGAATGGATCTTGGCACGCCTCGGGCAGATCGCTCATGAGGGCTTCCACCCGACGTTGGGCCATGGGGCCAAGCAAGTCGTCACCGGCCGTGGCAGCAGCTTCTTCGATGGCGACCGCCGCCTCCCCGCCCCCCTCACTGGTCGTTTCCTCGACACGCTCAAGGCTCGCCGCCGAGGAGTTGATGGACTTGACGCCCGCATTGGGAAAGCGGACCTGCAACGTCCAGCATGGTGCCCCCCGAACAGTGGTCGGCTTGGCGGTCGTCACGACTCCGACACCCCACTCAGGCTTGCTTGGGAGTCGCACGCGATCGCCGAAGGACCAAGGCACTTCAGATGTGGGCGAGGAACCGCTCACAGACATGATCTCCATCTGATGTGACCGGCCGCTTCATGGCTGCTGCAACCCGGTTGTTGCAACGGCACCGCCACGTTCCGAACTGGAAGGGCAACGGCCGACCATGAGCCTATCCGCGACTCCGCCCCAACGCAAGGCTCAATTTGTGTCGCATACCAGGCGGCCGACCACGCTACACCAGCCCCTGATCGACCATGGCGTCAGCGACCTTCCGAAAGCCCGCAATGTTGGCGCCATGCCGGTAGTCGTCTTCAAACCCATACGACGACGCGGCGTCCAGGCAAACCGCGTGGATGTCGTGCATGATTCGCTTGAGATGGCGATCGACCTCCTCGGTGGTCCACCGAAGCCGTTGGCTCGCCTGCGCCATTTCAAGCGCCGACACCGCCACGCCGCCCGCATTGGCCGCCTTCCCCGGGCCGAGTTTGATCCCGGCCTGGACCAGCGTTTCCTGGGCATCGGGTGTCGTTGGCATGTTCGCGCCTTCGCTCACCAGACGCACCCCCCCCTCCACGAGATGCGCCGCGTCGATGTCGTTGATCTCGTTCTGCGTCGCCGACGGGAATGCAGCATCGGCAGGGACGGACCAGAGCGGGTTGCTCGACGCGTCGCGGTCGGTCGGCGCCCACGTTGCGGACGTGTATCGCTCGCAATACTCTGCGATACGGCCGCGACGCTCGTTCTTGAGTTCCATGACGAACTGCAGTTTCTCCTCGTCGATTCCGGCCGGGTCGTGAACCCATCCACTCGAGTCACTGAGCGTGATGGGAGTGGCACCCAACTCGAGGAGTTTGCGGCAGGCGTATTGCGCCACATTGCCCGAACCCGATACGAGGCACTTCATGCCCTCCAGCGACGAGCCTGCTGTCTCGGCCATCTCAGCAGCGAAGTACACCGCCCCGTACCCGGTCGCCTCAGGGCGTAGGAGGCTCCCACCCCAGCCCGGTGCCCGTCCGGTCAACACGCCGGTAAAGGTGTTGGTGATTCGCTTGTACTGGCCAAAGAGGTAGCCGATCTCCCGGCCGCCGACGCCGATGTCTCCAGCCGGAACATCTGTGTTGTGCCCGACATGTCTGAACAGTTCGGTCATGAAGGACTGGCAGAAACGCATGACTTCGCTGTTGCTCCGCCCACGCGGATCAAAGTCTGAGCCACCCTTGCCGCCTCCAATGGGCTGACCGGTCAGGCTGTTCTTGAAGATCTGCTCGAAGGCGAGGAACTTGAGAATGCTCAGATTGACAGATGGATGAAAGCGAAGGCCACCCTTGTATGGGCCGATTGCTGAGTTGAAGCCCACGCGGAACCCGCGATTGACCATGACTTCGCCGTCGTCTGCCTGCCATGGAACGCGGAACTGCACGACGCGTTCGGGCTCGAGCAACCGTTGCAGCACACGCTGCTGCCGATAGCTCGGGTGCCGCTCAAGCACCGGTTCGAGCGAAATCAGCACTTCCTGCACCGCCTGCAGAAACTCCGGCTGATGGGGGTCTCGAACGGTCAGCGCGTCGAGGTACTCCTGCACAAACGCGCTGCTGGAATGCGGCGCCGCAACCGAGGTGTCCAT
>CAZSSV010000333.1:0-2564 GCA_964609425.1 uncultured Isosphaeraceae bacterium
TCAACCCCGTGACCGGATGGGACCTTCCCCAGACGGGGGGCATCTGGCTGATGCTGCTGCAGTTCGGCATCGTGCTGGGCAAGGTGTTCCTGCTCGTGTTCCTGACCATGATGGTTCGCTGGACGCTGCCCCGGTTTCGTTTTGACCAATTGATGCGGCTGGCGTGGGAGGGCCTGATCCCAGTTTCGCTGCTTGTGCTGCTGATGACGAGCGTGTTCGTCTACCTCGGATGGACGCCGTGGCTCTGGGCCGGATCGCTCGCATGCGTCGGCCTGGTCTGGATCGTGTTGCCCTGGATGCCAGGGCAGGGGTCCTCCAACCAGAAGATTGGTCTCGTTGGCAGCCGATTCAGCCCGCCAGCCTGATGGCGGGGGCGTCTGGACCCAAAGGCGGTTCAGCCCCAGGGCCTTCTGCCCGGTCGGCGTCACCGCCGCGGACCTCAACGCGGGGTCGGTATCCTTGCCCACCATGAGACGCCTGCACCCTCTGCTCGGCCTGCTTCGCCTGCTGGTGATCACCCGTGGACGCCTCCGGGGCCCATGGTGGACATGGCGGCATGCCACGGCGTTTGGCTGCGATTCACTGCCCTCGAGCGAGCGGCGACGCGCCATGCGGCACTTTCTTGCCTGGATCTGGCGGATGCCATGAGCTGCCGGTGCGTTATCAGACGCTGATACAGCGGGCCTGACAGCTGTCCGGGGGGCCGCAGGGTACTTCAGGGCGTCCCCACGGCCACCAGGCGGGTGATCCGCCCAAAAAGGCGGGCTCAATGAGAATCATGGCAGCGCGCAAGACCCTGTCACATAACGACTAAAGGGCCCATGGCAGGGGGGAGGGCGGGAATGTTCAGAGAAAGTTGGCCGCGGGGTGGTAGACGCAGTCGATCTCAGTATCATTCTCGCCTTCAACGGATCGGCCTCAGTTGGCCGATAGGCGATGAATCGGATCCGTGGTGGCCTGTTCCGTTGGGCATCGCGGGAGGATTGGTAAGTTCTCGGGTGTTCACGTCCCTCGTTGGGAACGACTGGCAGCACTCGGTAAACAGGAGAGTCGTACGATGAGTTTTGCGACCAAGGCAGGCATCTTTGTAGGTGCTGCCGCATTCAGCGGGATGGCTGTCGCCGGTACTGGCGACGCCTCTAACGACCTGCAGTCTCGCCTTGAGGCCGCAGAAGCAAAGATCGCCGAGATGTCGGCCCAGCAGAACAGCGACTGGCTCACCGAGCAGCGCAGCGAGCAGATCCGCGGCATCGTCCAGGATGTTCTCGCCGACGCCGACACGCGTGCCAGTCTTCAGGGCAACGGCGCGACGTCCGGCTACAACGATGGCTTCTTCGTCCAGAGTGCTGACGGCAAGTGGTCCGTCAAGATCAATGGTGTGTTCCAAGAGCGTTGGAACCTCGGCCACCAGAGTGGTGGCGGCGCTGGTTTCAATCCCGTCGATCAGGCCGGGAACTACAACACCGCGTTCGGTTTCGAGAGCACCCGTGCGGCGCTCAACTTCTCCGGCGAGCTCGCCGGCGTTGCGTACTACAACGCGCGTCTTGACTGGTCGCCCTACAACGGCACCAACAACGTCTACAACCCCGCGGGCGGCTCCAACACCGGTGCCGGTCTCTCGAACGACCCGCTTGAGTGGGCCTACGGCGGATGGCACGTCAACGACAGCATGTCGGTCCAGATCGGCCGTCAGAAGTTCGACGTGATGCGCGGCTTCATGGTCAACGCTGAGGATCAGCAGGCCATCGAGCGATCGTCGCAGACGTACTACTGGAACACCTCCAGCATCACCAACGGCATCAAGCTTGTCGGAACCGGCGATCAGATGCGGTGGAACGCGATGTTCTCCAACGGTGCGGGTTCTGCGGTCGGCGGTTTCGCCGGCAACAACGCCTGGAACACCAATGGCCATGGTTGGGCCGTCACGGGCCGCCTCGGCATGCTGCTTCAGGGTGACTGGAGCCAGTTCGACCGCATCGGCTCGTCCAAGGGCGAGACCGACGGCATGCTCCTGGGCATCGGTGCTGGCTACCTCCGGAACCAGAACCAGTCCGAGGACAACTGGATCGTCTCAGCCGACCTCTCCTACGAGGCCGATGGCTGGAACGCCTACGGTGCTTTGACTGCTGGCAACAACAACAACACGCCTGGTGTGGTCTGGTCTCCCGATGCGATGGACGGCAACGACGGCACCTCCGTCGGTTGGGAAGTTGGCGCTGGTTACTATCTGGCCGAAGACACCGAGCTCTACGGTCGGTGGCAGTGGCTCTCGCCTGGTGTCGCCGCGGGTGGCCCCGGCAACGATGGTCCGAGCTCCAAGCTCAACATCGCCACGATCGGTGTGAATCACTACATCGCCGGTCCGAACACGAAGCTCAGCGCCGACTGGAGCTGGTGCTTCACGGATCCGTCCCTTGCCAACACCGTTGGTGGCGGCGCATGGGGCCCGACCGGCTGGTGGGTCACTGGCAACCAGACCACCGGCAGCCTCTGGCTCCTTCGGACCCAGCTGCAGATCAGCTTCTGATCTCAACCTGCTGAGTTCTTTGATCTGATCTTCACAG
>CAZSSV010000334.1:0-2555 GCA_964609425.1 uncultured Isosphaeraceae bacterium
GCATGCTGAAGGAGCGAGGCCCGCCACAGGCGGGCCCATGCGCTCCCCCGCCCGCCATCGCCAGCACGACCCCCCTTTCCGGGCCTCGTCGGCAGCATGCTGAAGGAGCGCCGCGCCCGGTCGCGGGGCGCGGCCAAAGGGGGTCGGACGCGTTCGCTGACAAGGAGGCCGAAGCAGGCGGGGCGTGAGCCCCGTCGATGCAGGCCGACGCCGCTCAGCGGGCGTGTCCGGCCGCCGACGCCCGCCCCGCGACCGGAAGCAAGCGCAAAAAGAACCCCGCCGCAGCTGCGCTGCGGCGGGGCTAGAGTTGCGTGGATTGAACCACTGCCCTCCACTCACCAGGTGAGGGGAGAACGAAGGTCACGTCCTCGCATTCAGCGACGGCGTCGGCGACCGGCGAGGCCGGCGAGGCCGAGAAGAGCCAGCGCACCAGGCGCGGGAACCCACGTCTGATGGAGGGCCTGGAAGGTGACACCAGCGGCATCCTTCCCCTGAAGGCTGACGTAGCCTTCGACCGCAGCGCCGGACGCAACGGTGAACTGACCGATGAGCACCATGCCATCGACCTCACCACCCTGGGCATCCGCGGGCGTGACGAACCAGGAACCGTTGTCGGTCTGCAGCGCGCCGCCGGCCTCGAAGCCGGAGAAGTCGATGCCGATCGTCTTCAGTTCGTTGGATGCGAAGGGGCTTCCGTCCGCATACAGCGCGCCGACGGTCACGTAGGAGTCCCACTCGACCGAGGGGGCCAGTGGGAAGAAGGCACTGTTGATGCTCAGCGACGTTGGGCCGCCGAGTGCGTTCTGATAGAACGTTCCGCTCGACGCATACACGTCGAGGAAGTTTGTTGAGTTCCCAAAGACCGCGTCAATCCGGGCACCAGCGTCCACGTTCGCGTATACGCGGTACGTGTCGCCCTCACTGCCCGAATTCACCAGATCGACGGTGAACCCTTGAAATGGGGTTGCCTGGGCAAGTCCGGCCAACGCAAGCGCCGCACCAGTGCCAAGCAGTGTCATTGCTTTCATGACTGTTCTTCTCCTCCCGATACTCGGGATGAAACTTGCCCTGTGACGGTGACCCGCCTCAGGGCGCTCTCGTTTCCGCTTCCTCGACAGGGCCGAGGAAACGCCGCTTCCGCCATCAATCTACAGCAGGCGCCGCGTCGTCCAGCCGCGATCTCCCAAGGTTTTCAATAAAAATGCCCCCAACCCGCCCCCCCTCTGGCCCGTCAAAGCCGACGAAACAGGCCCATACAGGCCCGCTGAGCACCTGAATGCCGTACCAAGCCTTCCCGTGGGGCCTGGCCAGGTCCATTTTCACGCCATTCCATGCCATGGCAGTGGCCGCAATGACCCCGAGGAGAATCGAACTCCTGTTTTGAGGATGAGAACCTCACGTCCTAGCCGCTAGACGACGGGGCCGAAGCGTCGCAGTCTAGCAGGGATGAACCGTTGGATGATGCCTGTGGCGAGGCTATTCGGGGAGGGCCAGCACCAGCCCACCCAGAACGCCCTGGGCCGGCAGGGCCGATCGAGCCCGCTGGTACCAGCGGTCCGCTGCCTCAAAGTCCTGGGGCACACCCAGCCCCATCTCATAGGCACCGGCCACGACGACCATGGCCACCCGCGATCCGCCATCTGCCGCCCGTCGCCACCAGCGGGTGGCGTTCAGCGGATCGAACGCGGTCCCTCTGCCTGAGCCGGCCGCCACAGCCAGCCCGATCATGGCGTCCACATCGCCTTTGCGAGCAGCCTTCTGCCACCACATCACGGCTTCGGCGTCATCCCGAATGGTGCCGGTCCCGTTGAAGAGGCACCGCCCCCAGGCCGCCATGGCCGCTGGACGCCCGCCCGCTGCGGCCCTCCGAAACCAGATGCTGGAGCGTGTCTCGCTGCGGGTGACGCCCAGGCCATCGCGGTAACAGACGGCCAGGTCGTACATGGCATCCAGGTGCCCCGCTTCAGCGGCGATCCGCCACAGCGCCGCCGCCTCTCTGCGGTCGCTGGTCGTCCCGCGGCCGGCAAAGACAGCACACGCCAGCCGATGGGCGGCCTCGGGATCACCCTGTGCTGCGGCCTCATCGAGCCACCACACGGCCTCGCCCCACGCTGCCGGTTCCTCCGCCTCCAGGAGCACCGATGCCAGATCCACCATGGCCGTGGGGTCACCTGCCTCTGCAGCGTCCAGGAGATGGGCTGTCGGATCAAGGTCACCCGACACACACAACGAAGCGGCCATCAGCGTGATCATGAACATGTGGGGGCTCCTGTCAGAAGCCATCGGGTCCAGGCGAGACGGCCTGAAGCCAACCTTGCTGAAAGGTCACCCTTGGGTGCGGTCCTGCAGCCTATCGCGTCAGTTTGCGGTACTTGATGCGTCGCGGGCGCTCGGCCTGGGTTCCGAGCCTGCGGCGGCGGTCCGCGTCGTACCTGGTCCAATTGCCCTGGCAGAAGTACACCCGCGAGTCGCCTTCGAAGGCAAGGATGTGCGTGGCGACGCGGTCGAGAAACCAGCGGTCGTGGCTGATGATCAGGGCGGTTCCTCCGAATGAC
>CAZSSV010000335.1:0-2547 GCA_964609425.1 uncultured Isosphaeraceae bacterium
CTTCACCATGCACGGCACGACGATGGTGTTCTTCGTCGGCATGCCGATTCTCCTCGGAGCCGCCAATGTCCTGATACCGCTGATGATCGGGGCAAGAGACCTCGCATTCCCCCGGCTCAATGCGTTTGGGTTCTGGCTCTTCTTCTTTGGCTCGTTGCTGCTGTACTTCTCGTACTTCGGCGGCCAAGGCCTCTACGGCATGGGTTCTGCGCCCGATGTGGGCTGGTTCGCCTACGCCCCGCTCACGGAACGGACGTTCTCCAGAGGACACAGCACCGACTACTGGATCCTGGGCATTTTCGTCGCGGGCATCGGCAGCACCGCAACCGGCATCAACTTCATCGCCACCATCCTCGGCATGCGATGCAAGGGCATGACCTTGATGAAGATGCCGCTGCTCGTCTGGATCATGCTGGTCGACTCGGTTCTCATCGTCGTGGCGCTTCCGCCGCTGGCGGCGGGGCAGATCATGCTGCTCTTCGATCGCCTGCTCGGCGCGCACTTCTTTGACGCTCAGGCGGGCGGCTCGGCACTCCTGTGGCAGAACATCTTCTGGTTCTTCGGGCACCCGGAGGTGTACATTTTGATCCTCCCGGGCTTTGCATTTGTCACCGAGATCATTCCGGTGTTCAGTCGCAAGGTGATTTTCGGCTACCCACTGATGGTCGCGGCCACCGTGGCGATCGGATTCATCAGCGTGGGTGTGTGGGCTCACCACATGTTCGCAGTCGGACTCAGTCCAACCCTCAATGCCATCTTCATGGGATCGACGATGCTCGTCGGCGTGCCCACCGGCATCAAGATGTTCAACTGGGTCGCGACGATGATCGGCGGCAAGATCCGCTTCGATACGCCCATGCTCTACAGCACCGGGTTTCTGTGCCAGTTTCTCCTTGGCGGACTGACCGGGATATTCCTGGCGACCGTTCCCTTCGACTGGCAGGTGAGTGACTCCTACTTCGTCGTCGGCCACTTCCACTATGTGCTGTTCGGCGGTCTTGTGTTTGCCATCCTTGCCGCTGTGTTCTACTGGTTCCCCAAGGTCACGGGTCGCATGTTGAATGAGCGGATGGGGAAGTGGCAGTTCTGGCTGCTGCTCATCGGATTCAACCTGACATTCGGCCCGATGCACGTTTCAGGAATGCTTGGCATGCCCCGGCGTATCTACACCTATCAGCTGGAACGAGGTTGGGAGTTCTGGAATCTGCTCTCATCGATCGGCGTGCTCATCCAATTGATCGGCTTCGCACTCTTCGCGTGGAACCTCCTGCATTCGCTCTTCAAGGGACGGATTGCGGGCGACGACCCCTGGGACGCGTGGACGCTGGAGTGGTCCACGACCTCACCGCCCCCGGCACACAACTTCGACGAAGACCCCGTCGTCTACAGCCGACGCCCGCTGTGGGATCTCAAACACCCGGACGATCCGGACTGGAAGTATGAGTGATGCGGAGACGACGACCATGACGACCGCCCCCGCCATGCTCGCGCCCCCTGAGGCCGCGCCGCAGAATCGCCTGTCCAACGGCAAGATCGGCGTGACGTGCATGATCATCTCCGAGATCGCATTCTTTGGGACGATCATCGCCGCCTACCTCTTCTACATTGGCCGAGACATCAACGGTCCTTACGCACAGGACGTCCTGGAAGTCTCCGTCGCCCCGCTCAAGGTGCTGTTCAACAGCATCTTCCTGCTCATCAGCAGTGTGTGGATCTGGCTCGCCATCCGATCGATGCGTGCCGGAAAGATGGGCGCTTTCATCTTCTGGTGGGCGCTCACCGTGCTTTGCGGCGCGGAGTTTCTCGTCGGAACAGGCTTTGAGTGGTACGGAATGATCGTCAATGACGGCGTTTGGATGGGCACCAATCTCTTTGGCACCTGCTTCTACACGCTCGTCGGCTTTCACGCCTTCCACGTCACGATGGGACTGCTCGTACTGACGCTCATCCTCGTGCTTGCCCTGCTCGGGCATGTGACACCCCGCAACATCGAGAAGGTCGATCTTGTGTCGTGGTACTGGCACTTCGTTGACGGCATCTGGATTGTCGTCTTCTTCGTCGTCTACATCTTTGGAAATCAGCCCGTCCAATGAGCAGCCACCCACACGACAGACACGACAACGGCATCGAACTGCCGCAGCCGACGTCCGCCCCGATGTTCACGGCGTTCGGGTTCACGCTGATGGCGGCCGGCCTCGTCACCAACTGGGTCGTCGCGGTCGTTGGGTTCATCACCATGATGAGCGGCGCCGTCCTCTGGTTCCGAAACGCGAACCCGGACTCCCTGGAGATGCCCGCGCCAGCGACCGACAGGCACCCAACGCCGATCATCGCGCAGCCGGGCCGCGTCGATCACCTGCTTTCAGACTCCGGCCACCGCGCACGTATCCCGACGGAAATCCATCCCTATTCAGCTGGCATCTTCGGCGGCCTCGTCGGTGGCGCCGCCATGTCCGCATTTGCGGTGGCATGGGGCCTGATTGCACACGACTCCCTCTGGTACACCGTCAATCTCCTCGCAGGCGCCATGTTGTCGGGATACGCCGA
>CAZSSV010000336.1:0-2544 GCA_964609425.1 uncultured Isosphaeraceae bacterium
ACGGAAGTGCGCCGTGCCGCTCCGCCGCCGGGTGCGCCGGCCGAGGGAGAAGCCGCGCCAGTCTCGGAGGAACGGACCGCCTGGAAAGCACGGCTCGCCCGTCGCCGCCGACGGACGCGGTCCGGACGCGGACATGAAAACCGCAAACTGGCCGCCGCGGCGGCCGGGCCACACCCCGCGGCTGAGGCCATTCAGATACTGAAGACCTTCAAGCCCGCAAAGTTCGACCAGACTGTCGAGTGCTGCCTGCATTTGGGTATCGATCCGCGGCAGGCGGACCAGCAATTGCGGGGCGCGTTGTCGATGCCCAAGGGCAGCGGCAAGACGGCCCGGGTCATCTGCTTCTGCGGAGCCGACAAGGTGGACGAAGCCAAGGCTGCCGGTGCGGTCGAGGCCGGCAGCGACGAATTGGCCGACAAGATCAAAGCCGGATGGTTCGACTTCGACGTCGCCATCGCATCGCCCGACATGATGCGTGTGGTTGGGCAACTGGGCAAGGTGCTCGGCCCCAAAGGCTTGATGCCATCGCCCAAGGCAGGCACCGTGACACCTGACCCGATCACCGCGGTCAGCGAGTTCGCTGCCGGCAAGAGTGAGTACCGCAACGACGACGGCGGCAACCTGCACATCGTGATCGGTCGCCTGAGTTTCTCCGAGGCCGACCTCACCGAGAATCTCCAGTTCTTTCTCGACACGATTGACAAGCTCCGGCCCGCCGCGGTCAAGGGGCACTACATGAAGAAGTGCGTGGTTTCAGGCACGATGACGCCCGGCGTGGAGGTGAGTGTCTCATGAGCAAGCCCATCAAGAACATGATGGTGGCGGACTACCGCCGCCGCTTCGAAGGCGTCTCAAACGCCCTGCTCGTGGACATCCGCGGCATCGAGGCGAATCAGAACAATGCCCTGCGCCAGGGGCTGCACGCCTCAGGCATCCGGATCACGGTCGTCCGAAACACACTCGCACGTGACGCCTTCAAGGACACGACGCTCGAAACGCTGTCGCAGGCCCTGGAAGGCCCAACGGCGATGTGCTACGGCGGAGAATCCGTGGTCGAAGTGGCACGAGAACTCGTCGACTGGGCCAAGAAAGTCAAGGAACTCGATCTCAAGGGCGCCTGCCTGGATGGCGAGTACTTCGACGGGCACGAGGGTGTCAAGCGGCTGAGCACGTTCCCGACGCGCGACGAAGCCCAGGCCAAAGTTGTACAACTGGTCCTCTCTCCCGCCGGTCATGTGCTGGGCGCAGCAACGAGCGCCGGAAGCAACATCCTTGGCATCGTCAAGGAGATCCAGGAGCGTCTGGAAAAAGGCGAAGACATCACCAAGGCCGGCTGAGCCGGCCACCGAGTTTCAATACACATTCGCGCTGGACTGGCCCCTCGGGGTTAAAAGCCGCACGGCGGCTCCTCTCGAGCGCAGCACTGAGTTCTGGAGTTCAACCCAATGTCCGAAGAAGCAGCTGTCAAAGAGTTTGACGCCAAGGTCACCAAGATCGGCGATGAGATCGCCGGCCTCACGCTCAAGGAAGCAGTCGACCTGGCTGATTACATGAAGGATGCGTACAACATCGAGCCCGCCGCCGGCGGCGCCGTCATGATGGCCGGCCCGGCCGGTGGTGGTGATGGCGATGGTGGCGGCGAAGAGCAGACCGAGTTCGATGTCATCCTCGAAGCCGCCGGCGATAAGAAGATCGCCGTGATCAAGGCCGTCCGCGAAGCGACGGGCCTGGGCCTCAAGGAAGCCAAGGAACTCGTCGACGCCGCCCCCAAGGCCATCAAGGAGAAGGACTCCGAGGACGAGGGCAACGACCTCAAGGGCAAGGTCGAAGAGGCCAGCGCGTCAGACAACGTCAAGTGATGCACGCCGCATGAAGCGGCGCACGAGTGAACCTATGCAAGCGGGCCCCTGTTTCCAGGGGTCCGCTTGTTGCTTTCGTTGACGTCACGAACTGACCGCCTTCACATGGCGGCGAATGCGCTGGCGATGCACTGCCACACCACATAGCACCCAAAGCCGAAGATCAGCGCGGCCGAACCTCCACAACCAGAACGGCCTTGGCCACTCGCCGCCACGGCCCGCAAACGCTTGGTCGCTTCAACGGCGTCTTGGCCGCGCCGCGCGATCAACTTCTGCTCATACTCCTCCCACAGCAGCTGCTCGTCTGCGTGGAGCGTGGAGTGCCTTTCGGGTGGACCCCACGACTGCTCCAGCCAGGTGCGATCCGTCGCATTGAGCAGCCCAAGGCGTTCATGACCGAGCTGCTTGTAGTCCACGTCAATCTGGCGGATCTTCGATCCTGGAATGGTCGCCAAGACATTGAACCCCGGCTCGCTCACGTGCTCGGCCAACGGGACCATGAGCGATTCGACGGCGGCAAGCCAATACAGACACTCGAGGTGCGAGTCCCAGGGCTCGCCCGCCTTCCTCAGTCGCCGGATGATCGCGCGGACCGCAATCGCGGCCTCTTTGAATGCGCCGGGGAGTGGCAGATGGGCTGTCGCAAGCGCCAGCCGTGCTTCTGGATCGTCCTTGAGCCCTTTGC
>CAZSSV010000337.1:0-2027 GCA_964609425.1 uncultured Isosphaeraceae bacterium
AGGAACACCCATTCAGGCTTCCGGGGGAGTTCATTCGAGACTGGCAAATCACCGGATACTTCGACGCGCCGTCCATGGAATCGCTCTCGGCAAGGCAGGTGCCGGAGCCGGGCGTCGTCCACATCACGCAGCCTCGCACCAAGGATGGAAACACGCTCGGCTGGTCGCCCGCCCAGGCGACGGATGTGGGGCATCTGAACCTTGCAGACGGGTCCGATGCGGCCAATCGAGCCGTCGTCTACGCGAAGGCGACGCTGCACAGCCCGGAGGCGAGGACTGTCTCGTTCACAGTTGGCAGTGACGACGGCTGCCGCATCTGGATTGGCGACACGCTGGTCTGGGACGACCCGTCCTGGCAGTCGGCCTCGCCTGACGCGAAGACCTTTCAGGCCGATCTGCAGGCCGGCGACAACCAAGTGTTGGTTAAGTTGCTCAATGGCACGGGCGGTTTCGGTCTTTACCTTCGACCGCTCGACTCGCAGGTCCAGTGAGCGCGGCTTAGAGCGCCGTCCACCCACGGCCCGATGCGGCAAGTGTGGATGCGATGAAGTACACACCACGTGCACCGGCCCGGACATCGGGATAGCCGAAGGCGTCTCCGTCGTCACGTCCCGCCCGAATGGCTGCCGCCACACCACGGTAAATGTTGGCGAAGGCTTCGATGAATCCCTCCGGGTGGCCACTTGGCAGCCGGCAGGCGTCCGCGGCCGGCGCTGCGAGACCGGGGTCGCCGGCCCGATACACCACGTCGGGACCGGTCAATGATGTGTGAAGCAACTCACCGGGCCGCTCCTGATGCCAGGACAGACCACCCGTTTCGCCCCAAATCCGCAGGCTCAATCCGTTCCGGCAGCCTGCACACACCTGCGACGCCGTCAACGATCCGACCGCGCCGCCTTCGAACCGCAGCAGCACCGCCGCGTCATCTTCGACGGCTCTTCCCTCGACGTGGGTTCCGACCTCGCTACAGATCTCTGAGACGGCCAGGCCCGTGACATGGGACATGAGATGATGCGCGTGTGACCCGATGTCCCCCATCACGCCCGCGCCCGCTCTGACCGGATCGGTCCGCCACGTCGCCTGCTTGTGGCCCGACTGTTCAAGTGGCGTCGACAGCCAACCCTGCAGGTACTCGGCCATCACACGACGCACGGTGCCAATGGTTCCGGACCGGATGAGCTCCCGCGCCTGCTGAACCAGTGGATAGCCCGCATAGTTGTACGTGACCGCAAACACGCGGCCCGACGCCTCCTGCGCCGCAACCAGCGCATCGGCCTGCTCGGTCGTGACAGCCAGGGGCTTGTCACACACGACATGAAATCCTGCTGCCAGCGCCGCCACTGCCACGGGCGCGTGCACATCGTTCGGTGCCACGACCACGACCACCTCCATGCGATCGTCTTCGGGCCGGGCCGACTCTCCCGACAGCAATGCCTCCCACGTGTCATAGCACCGATCCGCGGGCAGGCCGACGGCCCGCCCGCTCTCCCGCGACCGCTCCGGCGTCGCTGAGAATGCGCCGGCCACCAACCGCATGGAGTCGTCCAGACGCGCCGCCATCCGGTGCACGCCTCCGATGAATGCGCCGGCGCCACCCCCCACCATTCCCATTCGGATCGGTCGCTCTGCCATGCGCGGCATCCTATCGCGACTTCGCAGCACACGATGGCGTTCGGAACCGCCCCTGAGCCCTCGCAAGGCCGCTTTCCCGGTGCGGCCAGACACTGGATCCACGCGCCCATATGTGGACATGTCCAGACCTGTGCAAGGGGACTCAGGAGATCCCCCATGGACACCTCCCTCCTCCTCCCCCTCACGCTTCTGTCCACCACGACCTCGCTCGCAGCCCCATGCGGCGCCACCTTTGACGCCATGTCGGCGGGCGCCAACTTCCACGTCCACGACAACTTCGTCGACGGCGCACTGCGATATGAGATCGGCGCCTTTCAGCAGTACGGTGGTGTCTGGGACTTCGGCGGCACCGCCGAGATCGCGCCATCCTCGATGGCTTGTGGCGCCGGAAACGA
>CAZSSV010000337.1:2037-2521 GCA_964609425.1 uncultured Isosphaeraceae bacterium
GAACTGCGAACTGACAACGCCGTCGCCATCTTCAAACCATCAACCGGCGCGATGAAGCACGTGTCCTTCCGCTACAGAGACTGGGGCGGCAACATCAACGTCGAGATCAACAAGGACTTCCGAAGAGTCGCGGACATGTCCATGCTCGACGGCCTCACCATTTGCGGCGTGACGCTGCACGTCGTCTCCGGCGGCGGGCACGGCTGCGGCGAGGTCAATCTCCAAGGCATCGTCCATCGCATGGCGCTCGGTGGGCAGGAATTCGCCATTGACTGCATTCAAGGGCGCATTCTCATGCCGAAGAGTCCATCCGCAGCGGAGCGTCGCGCGATGGTGCGGGATCTGCTTTGCACGCTCGAAGATTTCGGCACGGAATCGCCGCGGAGCGACTCAGACGGTGATCGCATCGTCGGCCACGAAGATGTCCTGCTGGCAATCGACAGCCTGGCGGGTAAGCCGAGTGTCGAGTGCATCCCACTTCCAT
>CAZSSV010000338.1:0-2518 GCA_964609425.1 uncultured Isosphaeraceae bacterium
GATCTTTGGGCCGCTCGTGCAGGTCTGCCGGGTTGACACGCTGGAGACCGCGATTCAGGAGGCGGCCGCCACCCGCTACGGCTTGGCCGCTGCGGTGTTCTCGTCGGATCGAGCGGTGTTCGAGACGGTCCTGTCGCGGCTCAAGGTCGGATGCTTGAATTGGAACACAGCAACAGCGGGGGCGAGCAGCGCGTTGCCGTTCGGCGGCGTGGGTTGCAGCGGCAATCACCGGCCGGCGGCGGCATTCGCATCCGATTTCTGCGCCTACCCGGTCGCCAGTCTGCTTGAGACGGGCGACGCCGCGCCCATGCCGGAGGGCCTGCAATGGGACGATCGGTGGATCAGTCGTGCCTGACCTGCAGGGATTGAGCAGCCATCCGCTGGTGCGCGTCGTGTCCGCGGCGCTCGAATCCCGGGCATGGCCATCACGCGGCGGCATCGTGGCTGCTGTCAGTGGAGGCCGCGACTCGGTGGCGTTGGCAATTGCGATGCGGGTGTGCGGCAATCGGATTGGCCTGCCGCCGGTCACCGTTGCCCATGTGCACCATCATCGCCGAGCGGAGGCCGATGCCGAAGCGGAGGCGGTGTCCCGGCTGGCCGATGTGCTGGAGTGCCGCTTCGAGCTTCGCCATGTGCGGCTCTGCGACGAGGCGACACCTGCTGGCCTGCGGGACGCCCGATACGCGGCATTGATCGATGTTGGCTCGGCGGTCGGTGCTGAGGCGGTAGCAACCGCCCATCAGGCCGAGGACCAATTGGAGACGGTGCTGCTGGCGATGGTGCGGGGGTCCGGGCCGCGGGGCTTGGTCGGCATGCGGGCGGAGCGTGCGCTGGCTCAGGGGGTGGATCTCGTGCGGCCGATGCTGGGAGCCACCCGGGACCAGGCGACCGATCTCTGCAGGGTCGCAGGCGTGCGGTGGCACGACGATCCGACCAACGTCGACCCCGGCACACTGCGCGGGCGGCTTCGTCAGGACGTGCTTCCGGTGCTGGAGGCGATTCGTCCGGGCGTCGCAGCTCGGCTGGCCGCAGCGACTGCGCTGCGAGCGGCTGCGGCCGATGCGCTTGCAGCCGCCGTGCTGCCACCCACGGCGGGACGCTGGCCTCGATCAGAGTTGAAGGCGCTGGGAGCGGGCTTGTGCATCGCGTCGGTCGACGCCGCTGCGAGACAATTGATCGACGCCCCGGACGGACTCTCTCGAGCGTCCATCCGGGCAGCGACCTCTGCGATTGCCGATGGCAAACGGCACCGGCGACTCTTTGAACTCGGGTCGGGTGTGATGCTCGTGGTGGAGGCGGACGCGGTACGCATCGATCTGGCGACTCAGCCGATCGAGTCTCGTCCACCCATGTAGGGTCGCAAGGCAGTTGGAACAGCGATCGTTCCATTCTCGCGCTGGTTCATCTCCAACAGCGGCACGAGAATTCGAGGACTCGCGAGTACCGTGTTGTTCAGCGACCAGCAGAATGTCGTGCCTGCAGTATCGTTCCGATACCGAAGGTTGAGGCGGCGGCATTGGTAGTCGTGCAGCCGCGAGGCGCTGTGAGTCTCGCCCCACTCACCGATCGGGCGATCGTCGTCTCCAAGCGGACCTCGCCCTGGCATCCAGCATTCGATGTCGACCATGTCGGCATTTTTCGGCCCGAGATCTCCGGTGCAGCACTGGAGCAGCCTGTAGGGGAGGCCGAGGCGTTGGAGAATTGACTCGGCCGTCGAGATCATCTGGGCGTGGTGCCGCCGTTCCTCTGCTTCATCAGCCTTGCAGATCACCACTTGTTCAACCTTGTCGAATTGGTGAATCCGATACAAGCCGGCGGTGTCGCGACCGGCGGCGCCGGCTTCCCGTCTGAAACACGTCGATCTCGTCGCCATCTTCAAAGGAAGCGCCGCGGCGTCGATGATCTCGTCGGCGTGTCGCCCCATGAGTCCAACCTCGCCGGTGCCCGCCAGATACAGATCCTGGCCGGCGCCCCGAGCCGACTCCTCAATGTGGTACGCCTGTTCCCGGCCCTCCGGGAAGAAGCCCGTTCCGAGCATGCACTCTTCTCGCACGATGACTGGGACCGACACCGGTGTGAAGCCACCCTCGTTGGTGATGACGTCCAGGGCAAACTGCAGGACGGCCTCGTGCAGTCGCATACCGTCGCCCACGAGGCTGTAGTGCCGAGTTCCTCCCACCTTCACCGCTCGTTCAAAGTCGACCAACCCAAGCCGGTCGACCAGTTCCAGATGCGTCCTGGGTACGAAGCCCCTCTGGGATTGAAACGACGCGGCAGGATCGAACCCTTCCGGGCACCACCGTCGGATCTCCACGTTCTCAGCCGCCGAGGCGCCGCGGGGCACGTCCGGATCCGCCGGCAGAGGAACGTGAAGCAATATGGCTCGCAATGGACCATCGGTCGCTGCGACTTCTGCCTCTGCCTCCTGCACCGCCACTTTGAGCGCGGCTGGACGCGATTCGAGCGATCCGATCTCTTGCTGAATCGCCGCGACGTCGCCGGCTTCCGCCGACTTGAG
>CAZSSV010000339.1:0-2515 GCA_964609425.1 uncultured Isosphaeraceae bacterium
CTCAAGGATGTCATCGACGTCCACGAGTCCATCTCCGGTCAGATCGCCGTCACAGGGATCTCCGCCGCAGTCGGCGTCGGGGCCGACGATGGTGAGGACGCCTGTGCCCTGATTACCCTCGTTCCAGCCGCCGACCCGAATGATGACCACGTCGCCTTCGGTCACGTCGACCGTCACTTCAGACGTGTACCCCTCGCATCCGTCTGCGTCGTCGTTGCAAGCGAGGAGATATCCGCCGCATGCGCTGTCGTAGAGGACCAGGTCGGTGTCGTAGTCGGCCGCATTGCACGTGCTGACCGTCAACGGCCCGTCACCACACGCGGTGTAGCGGTACCAGATGTCATGATAGGTCTGCCCATCAAACTCACACTCGCCGTGTGCCTCGCCGTCCGTGGTCGCGTCAAGCGTGCTGAAGTCCCAGGCGCCATTGGTCAGGTCGAACGCCTGGTGGCAGTCGTCCGGATTCGGAATCTCGCCCACCGCAATCTCGACGATCGCCTCGTCAGAGTAGATGCCGTCGAACGTACGGAACGTAAAGGCGTCATCGCCAAGGAATCCGCTGTCAGGCGTGTAGGTCACGACATCACCGTAGGACGTCAGCGTGTACGGCACCGAGCCGATTGGGCCCGCGTCCGGGTCGGTCAAATCGCCCATCGCGGGCAGGCTGGTGATCTCAAACTCAAGCGGGTTGCCCTCGGCCGATGTTCCGTGCAACTGAATGTCCACAGGCGTATCGACTTCGGTCGCGGCGCTTCCGTCTTCGGCAGAAGGCGGACAGACATCGCCGGTCGAGGCGATTTTGAGCGTCCACGCATCGAGCGATCCCTGGTCCTGTCCGGCGTTGTCGCTGACCCGGAGCGTCCATGTACCTGCCACGATCTCACCGACGAGGTCTGCGAGTTCGCCTGGTCCGTCTGGAAGCGTGCCGCCATCGTCGTCATAGACGACGTGGATGTTGTCGTCACTTCCGCCGGTTCGATCGTGCAGCCGCACGGTGACCCCGGTCGGCGCTTCCAGATCAATGATGAGGTCGCCAATGAATGTGTGTGTCACATCGAGTTCGATGTCGATGTCGCCGATGCAGTATGAGTCATTGATGTCAATGATGCTGGTGATCTCGGAGTTGTCCGTGATCGGGATCGGGGTGTCGTATGCGGTGTACGTGAACCGGCCGACATCCAGGGTCACGTCTCGCGTTGTGTCGCCTTCGCCAACCGGATCGAGGTTGTCGAATGTCACGGTTCCGTATGCCAGACCTGCCGGCAGGTCGTTCGCGGCGTCCGAGAAGCCGACAACGATGTTGGCAACATCACCCTCGTTTTCAAACTCGTACTGCACGGGGCCGGAAACGCCATTGAGTGAGAGCCAAGGGACGTCCGTGGACACCTCCAGCGTGAATGGGCTTGGTCGGTTGCTGACCACGCTGTAGATCTGCGTCGTCTCGAATGGACCGCCAGTGGGTCCGCCGGCAACGAAGTTGTGTTCCGGAGTTGTGTCGAACCCTGTCAAGCCGATTTCGAGCGTGTGAGTTCGCGCCAGTTCGACGTCGTTGCTTTCGTCGAAGATGGACAGTACGGCCTGGTAGGTACCATTGGACCATCCCTCCGCATCCACCTCGACCAGGAGATCTGCAGTGCCGTCCGGTGCGATCGTGCCCGAACTGGACCCGCTGATCGAAAGGAAACTGCTTCCCTTGATGGAGGCTGTCCAATCGATGGGGTCGGGTGAGGCATTCTGCAGCGTGTACAGCACCGAGGACGGATCTGGATCGAGGCAGCCGCCGGTGCAGGCGTGCACGATGTCTCCGGCGGGCTGGACGTTCATGCCGCGGCCCGGAAGGGTGTCGCACACGGTGTTGCCGGTGCTGTCTGGATCAAGATGGGCACTGAGCCCGGAATTCCATGACGTGTACAGCCGTCCGTACCAGTCTTCAGAGTCATTTCCGCAGGCTGCATACCCGCCATGGAGTTGTCCGATGACGCGGTGATTCTGGTCGAAGAGGGGCGAGCCCGACGAGCCAGGTTCGGTGGTGCCCAGATCCCAGTCGATGATTCGGATGTGATCGTCGCCCGGGTTCCCGTACCCGTAGATCTCGCTTGCGTCGTAGTCGATCGACCAACGTTTGGCGTCAACATTGGGATGGTGGATGGCCACGGACCATTCCGAGGCCTGTGGTCCGGCATCCCAGCCGCAGTAGGAGATTTCCCAGTCTTCAGGCGGCGAGGAGTTCAGCCTGACGATGGTGTAGTCGCTGGCGGAACCCGAAGCCAGATGGTCCGAGCCGGTCAGGAACTGATCGAGGGGGGCCGTCTCATTTCCGGCCCCCGGGCAGTTGACTGCTGGATCGTTTTCGTAGTTCCAATAGGTGACGAGCGAGGCGGCATTGCCCGAACTGACGCCGCAGTGATTGGCCGTCATGAAGAGCGGGTCGCGATCGTTGCGGATGTTGTTGACCATGAAGCCTGTGCAGAAGAGCGATCCGCCGGTGGAGATCGCCGCGACACAGGGGATTTCA
>CAZSSV010000340.1:0-2512 GCA_964609425.1 uncultured Isosphaeraceae bacterium
ACAGGCACGATGGTGCCCTTGGGGATCAGGTCGTAGGAGTTTTGGGACTCCGCATCGTTGTAGTCGTTCCACGCACCGGTCATGGTCAGGACGCTCCTTCATTGTCTTTGGGTTCGGGGATGTCGGCGGGTTGGGATGCGGGGCGACCAAACGCCAGCCGCTCGCTCGCCGGTTTGACGGGGCCGCCTATCTTTTCCATCAGGCGACCGAGATGGGGTTCCTCGATCTGGTCGAGACGCCCGCTGCGATCCTTGGCAGGGAAACCGAAGGGATTGAGGGTCTGGCAGACAAAGGCCCGGAACGGCTCGCCATCGCCCTGGTTGACTTCGGCCATGGTGATGACCTCATCGACGATGCCGGGCAGTTCGTTGCCGGTCTTGGAGCCGTCGATCTGCGGCACGAAGACGCGCCGATTGAAGTCGTCGAGCTTCTCGTCGAGGATTCCGACAAACCAGACGTTCTTGCCCCGGGTGTGCTGCAGGTGGGTCAGCCAGGTGATCATCTCCTGGCCGTGCAGACCATAGGCACCGCGCATGTCGGGCTTGCCCGTCCGCTCGGAGATAGCCTGCGGCTGTCCCTTGCACCACTGGAAGCACAGCCGACCGGCAACTGTGATGCTGTCGATGAAGACGGTCCGGTACTTGTCCAAGGCGGCCGGGTCACCGAAGCGTTCAGAGACCGCCTCGAAGTGTGCCTGGCTGTAGACCTGATCTTCGCGAAGCGCCGGGTTCGGCCCGCCGATGAAGACGGCGAAGTCACGGCATTCAGCCCAGGTTCGTGGCCGGATGGTGTCGCCCGCCCAGCCCTCGATGGCGAGATCGCCGGCCTCCAAGTCGAAGAAAAGAGTGCTCGGCGCATCCAGCGTCCACAGCAGCGAGGTCTTGCCAATTCCGGACTTGCCGAAGATGCAGCCCTTGACGCCACGCCGTTCGGCCAACCGTTCGTCGGCGGAGATGATGGGAAGCGCGTTCATTGGTCGCTCTCCCCAAGGATCAGCTTGAAGTTCTCCTTGCCCGTCCGAACGGTGCGGGCTTCGGCGAATGCCGACTGAATGTGCGAGGGCCAAGCTGTGTATTTGCGCTCGGAAACCTTGAAGGCGATTTCCACGTACTCACGGGGATCCTCACCATCGGCTTTGATGCGCTCGACCAAGTCGGCCAAATGGGTCTGATCCCAATCGACACGTTTGGGGAGTTCCGCCACGACGGTCACCGCGCCGTCCTGGAACCGGGCCGTGCCCGTATCCTTGCCTTCTGCGCGGCGAAGATCCGCAGCGCGCGAGGAAAACTTCCGGGTTATGGCACCGTCGAGCCGGTCCTTCGCGGCTTTGGCCGAACGCATGGCCGCATCGACGTCTTCCTGCAGCAAGGCCAGGGTCTCCGCCGACAACTCAGCCAAGTCACCGACCGGCATGGCGGAAAGGTCATTCAAGGTGGGACGATTGGGGATGCTCATGTCCGCCTCCCCTCACGCCGACGCCGCGACAGCGTTGTCAGCGGTACTCTTGCGTGTCTGGTCCGCTTCGAAAGCCTCGACGTCTTCGAGGCGATACACGACGCGGCCGCCGATCTTCAGGAAGGCGGGGCCTTCGCCCCTCCCCCGCCAACGCACCAGCGTGCGGTGAGAAATATTCCACCGATCGGCCAGTTCGATCTGATTGAGATGCCGAACGGTCATCTGTCTCTCCTTCGGTTCAATTCGAAAACCTGCGGAGAGGATGGCGCTCGATCAGAAATCCGTCGTCGGGATCGCCGATGGACCGTTAGGGGACGAATTAGGATGAATCAGGGGGATTTAAGGGGATCGGCTGGGGGATGGGCGGGGGACGATCACGCACCTAAACACACAAAAAGCCCGGCGAACCGGGCTTTCGAGAGGGGGATTTACGAGAACTGGATGTTGAGGCGGTATTTGCCGCGACGGTCGGATTGGATCAGCATCCGCCAGTCGGGCTGGGTCTTGAAGAGATCGGCCATCCGGGTGCAGGACGAGCCCGCCTCCGCCAGCACCAGCTTGCCATGCCGCCAGGGTGACGCGGTCGTGGCGGCTTCATAGAGAATACGCACCACTTGCGCCTGGATGGGGCCAAGTGTGTAGGTCCGATCCCCCAGCGTCACCTCGCTGAAGTCATTGCGCTGGGAGAACACGCTTTCCGTCGTCCGGGGCGTTCCGCCCAGCCCATGCTTGGCCTCGGCCCGGTCGCGCTCTTCGCGGCGGACCACAAGCTCTTCGCGCTTCACAACGATACCCTCGTCGGGATGAAGGACGTGGCAATACTCGGCGTCAGGCGCATCGAAATGCTGGATCTCGATCTCGCCTTCGTGGAACAGCTTGTAGACGTCGTGTGGACGGAGATCCTGCAGCCCCTGAAACCACGTCTGCTCCTCCGGGATGCTGAACCATTGGCCGTCGTCCGTCTCCTCGTAGGATCCGCGCTCGATTCTGACGCCGTAGAGACGAACCGAGACTTTCAGAAGGCCGTTTTCCGCCAGATAAGCGAGATCACGCCGAG
>CAZSSV010000341.1:0-2488 GCA_964609425.1 uncultured Isosphaeraceae bacterium
CGCCGGCCGCTGGACTCGCACCAGGTCGGGATCGCCCGGTGGCGTCACCGCCCGGGCGAGCCGTTCCATCTCCTGCCCCTCAGCGGTCGATCTGGCCGCAACCACAATCAACCAGGTGCCCCCATCCCGGGCGGCTTGCCGCACCGCTGGCCCGCCGTTGCGTCGAAAGGATGATGCCGTCCAGACCTCGGCCATCACCACGCGGCCTTCGGCCGGCCCCAGGCGGATGCCGTCGAAGAGCCACTGAATCGGCTCGCCCTGCGGCTGATGACCGTGGTCCTCTTCCGGTTCGTCTCCTGCCGTGATGGTGGCCAGCAACGACTCCCGAACCTGCCACGCGTGCGCGGATGCACCAAACCTGGTCGCCTCGGGGTACGCGGGGCACGCGGGCAACGGGTCGCTGAGACGATCTTCGAACGACGGCCCCGTCAGCACAGTTTGAAGAAGCGGCGCCAAGACCCGTGCGAGCTGCGACGGGTGCGCATGACGGGGCGCGGCGACCTCACCGGGAAGCGTGCGGCCCCACACCGCCGCCGGTGACTGACCGTCGCCCGTCAGTCGCTGCGCCTGCTGACGCGCGGCGGCCTCAGCGATCTGGCCCTGTGGCTCAAGCACGACGACGTCATGGCACCGAAGCAACAGCCGCTCGACAGCGGCCGTGTCGAGTGGATTGGTCACCGAAAGGTGCAGCGTCGGGACGCGGCCCTCCACACCCAGAATGACCTCGATCCTCCGAATCGCCCGCTCCGCCGGGCCGACGACGATGAACCCCACGGGCGCACGCTCGCCGGGGCTGGGCATGGCTCGGGCGGTGTTCAATTCGAGGCGCCTGGTGATTCGAAGCGGGCCTCCGAGTTGGTCCCACCTGGGCCCCCGAGGCCTGGGTGGTCCAGCCAAGGGCCCGTCCATGAGGCGATTCGGTCGCAGCTGAACGCTGGCGGTCGATTGCAGAATGTGGCGATCGAACAACATCACCGCCGGTGCCTGCGCCCCGCGGCTGAGGCGAAGCGTGTGCTCGATGGCGTCCCGCACATGCGTCACCGATGTCGCTTCAAGCACAGGGAGCCCCGCTTCCACAAGCTGAGCTCGTAGACCTGCCCGCGTGCCCTCGTCCTCCAAGAGCACTGCGAGACCCTCCGACTCTGCCAGCGGCGTCTCTGCAGCGCTGAGCAACTCACGGATGCCGTTGCCCACCGTGCTGCCCGAGAGCGTGACCACGACGTGCCGCCCGTCGCGGGCCGCCCATCGACCGAGCTGCATCACGCGGCCGGCGTCGTCGGTCGACCGGACGACCAGACGGTGGCGTCGCAAGAGGTCCTTGATGTCCGGTTGCTTCAACGCAAGCTCGAGTGAACGTGCGGCCTTGCTCTCGGTCAGGATGAATCGGGAGACGGCGGCCTCGCCCTCAAGGACGCCTTTGATCGCCGCTTCGTGCGCCGTCAGGACGGCTCGCCCATCGTGCCGCTGAAACGGGTGGCCGACCTGGTTGGACGATGTCACGCCGAAGGCACCCCGTGCAAGCGCAACCGACCGTCGAGCAGGTTGTGGACCAGTTGGGCGACACCATCTTCATGATGCGGCCCCGTGACTGCATCGGCCACCGCCAGGACTCGGTGGTCAGCATTCTCAACGGCGACCCCCAGACCGCAGCGCTCCAGCAGCAGCACGTCATTCACGCCGTCACCGACAGCCGCCGTACGACCAGCGTCAAGCCCTTCTCTGCGGCAATGCGACTGCACCATGGTCCACTTGTCCGCCTCAGGGTGAAACACTTCGAGCAGGTGCACCGGTTGGCCGTGATGCGCCGAACTGGTCACGGCCTCCCAGTGCCGCGCCAATACCCGGTCCCCAAGCGTCGTGGCAATGGCATCGACCATCGGGGCGCACGCATCCGGGCTCCCGACGGCACCCACCCGGATGGTGTCATCTGGCCACGGATCGTCCTCGGTCCGCGAAACCCGTCGAAATGTGGCGCCCGTCGCCTCGAACCACCACTCCGAGACCGGATGAATCTCCGCCTCACCGACGATGAGATAGTCCACGCCACACCGATGCCGGTCCTTGAGCAGCATGGCCGCAGACTGGCTCGTCACGACGTGTGCCACCGCGTGCTCAACATCGACAGCTGGGACCGTCCGCCGATCGAGCGTCCGGGACGCTCCGGCTTCCTGCAGCAGCGCTCCACTGGCCGCGATCAACGGGCCCACATAGTCGATGCTGCCCAAGATGCCCCTGCACTCGCTGAACGTTCGCCCAGTCGCAATGACGAAGGGCAGGCCTTCGGCGCGTGCACGCCCCAACGCGTCCCGGTTGGCGTCGGACACATGGCCGTCAGCGCCGAGCAACGTGCCATCCAGGTCGATTGCGAGCAGGTCGGGACGCCCCATGGCGAGAACGGTAACACGCCCGAAGACGTCTGACTTGAAGTCGAGCAGGCATCGCCGTACGGTCCGCGTGTCCGGCACCACCCCGGACTTCGGAGCGCGAT
>CAZSSV010000342.1:0-2486 GCA_964609425.1 uncultured Isosphaeraceae bacterium
CCTTGACCTTATCTTCGAGGCTGCTGATGGCAGACTCGATGTTGCCGCGGGCTTCCGCAGTCACCTTGTCGCCGTGCTCCTCAAGTTGCTTGCGCGTCGCGTAGACGACCTGCTCAGCCTGATTCTTGAGCTCGATCACTTCACGCTTTGCCTGGTCTTCAGCCGCGTGCGATTCGGCATCGGCTTTCATCTGTTCGATCTCATCCTTCGACATTCCCGAAGAACCGGTGATCTCGATGTTCTGACTCTTTCCGGTCGCCTTGTCGGTCGCGGAAACCTTGAGAATACCGTTGGCGTCGATCGCGAACTCCACCTCAATCTGCGGCGTGCCACGCCGGGCCGCCGGGATGTCAGTGAGGTCGAACTTGCCAAGCGTCCTGTTGTCCTTGGCAAACTCGCGTTCACCCTGCAGCACCTGAATGGTCACGCTCGTCTGGTTGTCGGACGCCGTGGAGAAAGTCTCCTTGCGAGAACTGGGAATGGTTGTGTTCTTCTCGATGAGTCGCGTCATCAGCCCGCCGAGCGTCTCGACCCCGAGGCTCAGTGGTGTGACATCGAGCAGGAGCACGTCCTTGACGTCTCCCTGAAGCACGCCACCCTGGATCGCCGCGCCAATCGCGACGACCTCGTCGGGGTTGATCGACTTGTCAAGTTCGGCAGTTCCGAACAGCGACTTGGCGATGTCCTGCACCTTTGGAATTCGAGTTGAACCACCGACCATGACGACATCGCTCACATCACCGGCGCCGAGGCCCGCGTCTTTGAGCGCCGTCTTGCACGGGCCTTCAAGCCGGTTGAAGAGGCTCGCTGCCAACTCCTCGAACTTCGCCCGGGTCACCGTGACCTGAAGGTGTTTCGGTCCGTTCTGATCGGCCGTGATGAAGGGCAGATTGACGTTCGTTTCGAGCTGTTGCGACAACTCGCACTTGGCCTTTTCGGCAGCCTCCTTGAGCCGCTGCAGCGCCATGGCGTCGGTGCGAATGTCGATGCCCTCGGTCTTGCGAAACTCCTCGGCGAGGAAGTCGATGATGACCTGGTCGAAGTCGTCACCACCAAGGTGGCCGTCACCACTCGTCGAAAGCACCTCAAAGACGCCGTCCCCAATATCGAGAATCGAGACGTCAAATGTTCCGCCGCCGAGGTCGAAGACAACGATCTTCGTATTGGTTTTCTTCTCCAGGCCGTAGGCCAACGCCGCCGCGGTGGGCTCGTTGATGATGCGCTCGACCTTGAGGCCGGCAATCTCACCGGCGTCTTTGGTGGCCTGGCGCTGTGCGTCGTTGAAGTACGCCGGAACGGTGATGACCGCCGCGTCCACGGACTCACCGAGGTACTCCTCGGCAATGCGTTTGAGCTCTCGCAGAAGCATGGCGGAGACTTCCGGCGGCGTGTACTCCTTGCCGTCAGTGCCAACCTTGACCTTGACAAGTTCGTCCGCTCCACCGGTCACTTCATACGGAACGATCTTTTCTTCGCTCTGAACTTCGCCGTGACGGCGGCCCATGAAGCGCTTGATGGAGAAGACGGTATTTTTTGGGTTCGTGACCTGCTGGTGCCGTGCAGGCTCGCCAACAAGCCGATCGCCCTTGTCGGTGAATCCGATCACGCTGGGCGTGGTGCGGTTTCCCGACGAGTTGATGAGCACTTTCGGCTGATCGCCTTCCATGACAGCCACGCATGAGTTGGTGGTGCCAAGGTCGATTCCAATGATCTTTGACATGGGTATGTTCCTTCCTGGGCTGCCGGCTGCTGCCTGCAGCCCCTTCCCGTCGACGGTGGATCCGAAGACGAGGCCTTCAACACTGAGCAAGCCGCGTGCCGAAACCCGACCCTCCTCGGGGGAAAAATGGGCCCTTTTTGCCCGCCGATCGCCTGTTCTGACCGCCACACGCCTGCCAGATTGGCCGGAGGCTCCGACCCCGCCCCCCCTCACCATCCGGCATGGAGCCGGTACAGATGATGCTGCCCCGCTCCCGCGCCTTCGTCACCCTGCTCGGAACCGAGCCGGTCCATGCCACATGCCCTGTGAGCGGGCGGCCGGTCGTCGCCGCACCCACCGCACCCGTCGGCGAAGACACTGTGGGGTTCTGCTGCCCGAGGTGCCCCGGGTCGTTCGAGTTCTGGAGCGATGCACGCAGGGCCACGTGGGTCGCGGCCCAGAAGGCCGCCAAGGCTGCACCGGCGTCCGGGCCAGGCGACCCCGACCTGCTGGACGTGTGCCTGGTGACGGGCAAGCCATTGGGATCGATGGGCGATCCGGCATCAGCCGTCATCGCCGGCCGGCACGTGCTGTTCTGCTGTCCGCCATGCAAGCCGCGATTTGAGGCGGACAAGGGGGCGTTGTTGGCCGACATGGACGCCTGCCTTGCCGCGATCGCCCTGCGGCGGAGTTGCTTGACTGACGGGCGTGGCGGTGTACCTTTGGGAATCGCCTGTGGCCGAACACGTTCGGTCCCCACCGATCGACTCCTCCGATGGAAGGTTAC
>CAZSSV010000343.1:0-2485 GCA_964609425.1 uncultured Isosphaeraceae bacterium
ATTTCCAAAGTATCCGGGTGGCCACGCCATTCTGGTCGATGTTGCGTTTGCTCAGAACGACTTTGTGGTGGCGATGGAACATGCGGCCCGTGGTGCAGCACTGGCGCCGGGTGACAAGGCGTTTCTGTCTAAGGGTGCGAGCGCTGCGATACGGTCGGGGTTTGGGTCGCGTGCAGAGGATCTGGTGCAGCGCCTCGTGGCGACAGCGCCAAACGAGGGAGGGGCGTATCTGCAGAGTGCCGAGGTGTACGAACGGCTCGGCCGTCCCGAGGAGGCGCTCGAGTGCGCCCTCAAAGCCAAAGTACGCTCCCCGGAGATCTCGTGGCAACTTCTTGAGGGGAAGGCCCGGGCCAAACTCGGCGAATCTGAAGAGGCGATCCGCCTGTTTCGAGCGTTGGTTGCAAGCGACACGGCCGACAAGGACATGCGCGTCGAGGCGGCATTTCAGATCTGCAAGAATCTCGATCGACAAGGAGCCTACGACGAAGCCTGGGCGGCCGCTCAGGAGGGGCATGCGCTCGGCCACAAGCCCTTTGACGCGCATGCGAGACGCGCCGATGTCGATCAGACGATCGACGCGTTTACGCCCCGCAATCTGAGCCTGTGGCGACGCGGCGGATTTGAGTTTGATCGTGGCGTGTTCATCGTTGGGATGCCGCGAAGCGGAACGAGCCTGACCGAGCAGATTCTTCAGATGCACCCCGAAGTCGGGTGCGTGGGGGAACTCGCGATCTCATCGGTCATGATTCACCGAATCCAGCGAGAGCTCGATTCGTATCTGGGCTACCCGAAGTGCTTGATTGACCTGCTGCCCGAGAACATTCAATCAATGCAGGCGCAGTACGACGAGTTGATCCAGTACTCCGCTGCTGGCAAGTCGCGCGTCATCAACAAGGCACTCTCGTCATACGAGCATCTGGGCTTTCTGTCCGTCGTGCTGCCGGGCCTGCGGGCGATTCATTTGAAGCGGCATCCCCTTGACAATCTCCTGTCGTGCCACACGACCAATCTGCTTGCGTCCGGTCACGCCTACGCATCGGATCTCTCAGATCTTGCGCTGATGTACCGCACGCGACAGCAGCTTGTGGCCCATTGGCAGGAAGTGCTCGAAGAGGAGATTCTGGAGGTCAGATACGAGGACCTCACGAGCGACCAGGAGAATCAGAGCCGGCGGATGATTGAGTTCCTTGGCCTGCCCTGGGATGAGGCTGTCCTCGACTTCCACAAGAGCAACCGGGTTGCGGCGACGATCTCCTATGACCAAGTCTCCAAGAAGATGTACACCACTTCGGTGGCCCGCTGGCGGAACTATGAGCGGCACCTCGGCCCACTGATCGACGCGTTGGGCGATGCGCTCGACGAGTGGGAGGTCTGAGGCCATACAGAGCCAAACGGCCGGCAAGAGGGGCACGTGGGCGCCCTCAGGGCCTGCCGGAGGCAGCCATCGACACGGGGGTGTGCTATTCTGACCGATCTGTCGCTTGCTGCTCATTCCTGCCGCCCGGGGAGCCGATCTGAGTAGCCTGACCTTCGGCTCTTTCGACACCTTTTTCCACTTTTGATTTAGGATGAAGCTCCCATGTCCAAGAAGACCATGCTCGTCGCCGGCGGTGGCGGTTTCATCGGCGGCCACCTCGTCAAGGAGTTCCTGGAGCAAGGTCATGATGTCCGAAGCGTGGACATCAAACCCTACGACGAGTGGTATCAGGTGCACGACGGCGCTGAGAACGTCATCGCGGACCTGTAGGAGAAGGACGCTTGCTATGCCGCGTGCGACGGCATGAACGAGGTGTACCAGCTTGCGGCCGACATGGGCGGCATGGGCTTCATCGAGAACAACAAGGCGCTCTGCATGCTCTCGGTGCTCATCAACACGCACATGACGCTCGCAGCTCGAGACTGCGGCAGCGACAAGTACTTTTACAGTTCCTCCGCGTGCGTGTACAACGCCGACAAGCAGAAGTGTGAGGACGTTGTTCCGCTTCGGGAAGAGGACGCGTATCCCGCCATGCCCGAGGACGGCTACGGCTGGGAGAAGCTCTTCTCAGAGCGAATGTGTCGCCACTTCCGTGAGGACTTCGGCATGTACTGCCGCGTCGCCCGCTTCCACAACGTGTACGGCCCGGAAGGCACATGGGAAGGCGGGCGTGAGAAGGCGCCGGCCGCCATCTGTCGCAAGGTCATTCATGCCAAGCACACCGGCGATCACACGATCGAGATCTGGGGCGACGGTCATCAGACCCGGTCGTTCATGTACATCGATGACTGCATCAAGGGCATCCAGGACATCACCAACAGCGACATTCTGGAGCCAATCAATCTGGGAAGCGATGAACTCACGACCATCAACGGGCTGGTTGACATGGTCGAGGACATCGCTGGCATCAGGCTTGAGCGAACCCACAATCTCGACGCGCCCAAGGGTGTCAATGGCCGCAACAGCGACAACACCATGATCAGGGAGAGTCTAGGCTGGGAACCCGAC
>CAZSSV010000344.1:0-2425 GCA_964609425.1 uncultured Isosphaeraceae bacterium
ACCGAGACGCCGGCAACCCCGAACGTTCTCACCACTGCTCAGGTTGGGTGGGCGGATGTGATGCCCATCGTGACCGGGCACTGTGAAAAGTGCCATGGTCCGAAACGGCAGAAGGCTGGGCTGCAATTGGTGCCTTGGACAGCCATGTTCTCCGGCGATGCAGCGGAGTGGGTCGTTGTGCCCGGAGACCTGGATGCGAGCCTGCTGCATACGGCCATCACGACTCCGGCTGCGGAGGAAGGCGCGATGCCGCCCGAAGGGAAAGGCGATCCGCTCACTGCGGGCCAGGTAGACCTGCTCACACGGTGGATTCGTGACGGGGCTCTCGGACCCGACGGTGCCAGACCGCCTGCTGCGACCACGCCCTCTGCAGACTCGCCGGCGACTGGTGAGCCGGAGGCCGATGCTGACAAGACCCCAACGCCCGAGACGGGCCTGTGATGCGTCGCAACGCGTTTCTGGCTGTGCCGGTCACGGCCGTCGTCCTGGGCGGCTGCGGGCCGGAGCAGGACGATCCGCTGCAAGGCAGTCGCGATGCGTGGAAGGTGCAGCAGCAGGAGCACCGTGAGGCGATGCGGGAAGCGCAGCGGCACCAGGCTGAGCTGATGCGCGATCTCGGTGTGGGCGGCCGCTGAGTGGCGCGCATCCTGGAGATTGATGTTCCGGCCCGTGGACTGCACGAGATCACCGATCGTGTTCAGGCTGAAGTGGACGCGTGCGGTGTCCCTGAGGGACTCTGCACGCTCCTGATCCAGCACACGTCGGCGAGTCTGACCGTGCAGGAGAATGCCGATCCGTCGGCGAGACGTGATCTGGAGGCCTGGTTCGAGCGGACGGTCCGAGAGGACGACCCGGCCTGGACGCACGTTGCTGAAGGGCCTGACGACATGCCGGCCCACGTGCGCGCGATGCTCACCGACGTGTCGCTGTCGATACCGATTTCGGCCGGCCGCCTGATGCTTGGTCGCTGGCAGGGGGTCTACCTGTGTGAGCACCGACGCAGCTCGCATCGAAGACACATTGCCGTGAGCGTCATCTCCGAGTGAAAGGGGCGTCCAGCCATGTCGCAACGGACCGTCATTCGACTGTTGGTTTTCATCGGGATTCTGGTGCTGCTCAATGCCGCCTTTGGGATCTTCGGCGTGCATGAACACATCAACATCATGGGGAGCGTCATCCTGACGATCGTGCTGTCATTCGGGCTGACCGTGCTGTTCGGTTGGCGCAGCGCCAAGGGCTGAGTGGACTACAGGCGGTCGATGAGCTCGTGCAAGTCCTTCTTGACCGCCTGGCGGGCATGCGTGCCAAGCTTCTCCATCACTTCGGTCAGTTCGATGAAACGGGCGCGAACCTCTCCTGGCGTGAGGCCTGAGGCTGCAACCCTTGTGAAGGGGGCGGAGGTTCGCGCCATCACGCGTTTGGTTGGAGCAGGTCGCCGGCCTCGCTTGGCTTTGATGCCAAACTTTTTGAACGCCTTGTTGATCGTGAGCATGGAACAGCCGAGTTCGGCTGCGATTTCCTTTTGGGTTTTCCCATCCTGCTCGTACAACTTTCGCAGCACGGATTCGTCGTGCCACAGTTTGGAAGCACTGGTGCGGGCATTGGCGGTTGGCATACGTTTGAGAACCTTGGGTTTGCTCACGGGCTGTCTCCGCAGCAGGTGCTGCATGATTTCCATTTGATGTTGCATCCGATGGAGGGAAGTTGGGGCTCCGGCACCTGCTGTCCGGCCGCAACGGCCTCGAGTGCTCGCCGCAGATCTTTGCCAGTCACCGCGGTCCCGTCGCCGGGCCGGCTCCCATCAAGTTGGCCTCGGTAGGCGAGTTCGCCCGCCGAGTCATACAGGAAAAAGTCGGGGGTGCAGGTGGCGCCGAATGCCCTGGCGACTTTCTGGGACGCGTCGAAGACGTACGGAAACGATATGCCAAACCTCTTGGCAAATGCTCCCATGAGGCTCGGATGGTCATCCGGATAGTTGGCGATGTCGTTGCTGTTGATGCCGACGATCCCGATTCCCCGGGCGGGAAACGCGTCCCCCAGTGTGCCGAGTTCCTGGGCGACATGGATGACAAACGGGCAGTGGTTGCACATGAACACCACAAGCGTTCCGGCCGGTCCGGCGACCGAGGCCTCCGTGTGGAGGGTTCCGGAGCCGTCGGGGAGCGAGAACGCCGGCATCGGCGTGCCGAGTGGGACCATGCTGGAGGGGGTTCGTGCCATCGGGATTCCTGACGTGTCGGGTCCCGGACGCCAGAGCATAGCACAGGGCATGCATGGGGCAGGGCCACTGCTACCATGCGCCATTCTCACCCAACCATGCGTTGCCCAGCCGGGCTCGGAGCCGTTCACGTCGATGAAGATTCATGAATACCAGGCCCGGGCCCTGCTTGCGGGCGCGGATATCCCAGTGCCAGACGGCGACATG
>CAZSSV010000345.1:0-2425 GCA_964609425.1 uncultured Isosphaeraceae bacterium
ATGCGGCGCCCGGTGCGCCGCCGTACACCGGAGAGTTTCTGGACGGCTTCGGCAACAGAATCCGGGTGCATGCGGTGGCCAATCCAGCCAGGTCTGGCCGCCACCCGGCGAATCTTCATGACCGCATGCCGGGGTACGGCATCATCCGGCTGAACCGAGACACGGGCCAGGCTACGTTTGAGTGCTGGAAGCGGCCCCAGCGGTCCGTCCCGGAGCCGCCCGTCCAGTTTCCTGGGTGGCCCCAACGCAACTGACCGCTTCTCGGGCCCTGGCTGCCGGACAAGACGCCCCCGCGTTGGAACCCATGGCCACGTGGCGAGATGCAGCGGTGGCGGGGAGGCAGCCCGGGCCTGCATCTTTGGCAAGCGGCGCGGTCCTGATCTGGCGTGCGGTGGGAGTTGCAGTACCCTGCACGGCTTTCCCGATGTCCACGTCCCTTGAATTCAGATGGAGGCTGCCGTGATGGCGCTGATCGTTTCATTGGCCCTCGTATCCGTGATGTGCCCCGAGCCTGTCCAGCAGGAGTGTCCTCACACAGGGGCGTCCGGAGGCACCGCGGCTCACGCGCAGCCCTCCGACGCTGGTGCAGGGGCAGGCCCGCTTGGCCCGGCCACCCAACTCACGTTTGGCAGCCAGTTCGTCAAGGCTGGCGAGTCGTACATTTCGCCAGATGGCAGCAAGGTCATCTTTCAGGCCGTGGTGGTGCCTCCTGAGGGCGCGGAGGCGGACGATCACTACGCGATGTACCTCGCCGACCTCCATCACCAGAACGGTTCTTGGCGGCTCGATGACATTCGCAGATTGACCCCAGATGGCTCGGCCAACACATGCGGCTGGTTCCATCCGACGGACCCCAACACGGTCATCTTTGCAAGCACGGTCTCCGAGCCCATGGGCGGCGACACACCGGGGTATCAGCGCGGAAGCAAAAAGTACAAGTGGTCGTACCCGCCCCGCATGCGCATCGTCGAAGCGAGAATCGACGGCGAGTTCCCCCCTCCACTGACGCTGCTCGAGGGCGACGAGTCCGCCTATCAGGCCGAGTGCTCGATCAGCCCGGACGGCCGGCACCTTCTGTACACCTCGCATGAGACCGGGGACGGCGACATCTACGTGCGTGACTTCGCGACCGGCAGGCGACATCTGATTGTCGGCGCGCCCGGATACGACGGCGGTCCATTCTTCTCGCCAGACGGTACACGCATCACCTATCGAAGCGACCGCAACAGTGACAACCTGCTGCAGGTGTTTGTCGGCGAACTCGCATTTGACGATCAGGGCACCATCGTCGGGCTGGACGAAGAGATTCAACTCACCAACAACGAACACGTCAACTGGGCACCGTTCTGGCATCCGGATGACGCCCGCCTTGTGTATGCCACGAGTGAGGCTGGCCACGACAACTACGAGGTCTACGAGATCGAAGCGGCGGCCGGTGGCGGCGTGGGCAACCCCGCCCGGTACGGCACGGGCAAGCGCCGCATCACCGACGTCGCGGGCTTCGACGGCCTTCCCGCGTTCGACGCCACCGGGCGGCTGATGATCTGGACCAGTCAGCAGGGCGGTGATGGCAGCCAACTGTGGATCGCCCCGTACGGCGGCGATGCGGCCGGCAAGGCCGCCGGAGTGTGCCCTGTGGCGCACTGAGGCGGGCTTGCATCGCCCACGCAGACGCCGGGCGGTGATTTCGGTCAGAATGCCCGGCTCGCGGGTGCAGAGTGCCCCATGAGCCCCCGACCCATGCCCTACCCGAAGGAAGAGGAGTCCGACCCCATGTTGATTGAAGCCATGATCGTGGCTGCTGCTGCGGCGCAGAGTCCATCGCCACAAGGCGATCTCATTCCCCGCGAAGTGCTGTTCGGAAACCCGGAGCGGTCCAGCGTGTCGATTTCGCCGGACGGAACCATGCTGGCGTTTCGCGCGCCTGTTGAGGGCGTCATGAACGCGTGGGTGCAGCCGGTTGAGGGGGGCCAGGCTCGGCCATTGACCCGCTTCGCCGATCGACCGATCAGTGGGCTGCGATGGGCCTGGAATGGAGATCAACTTCTGTTTACCAAAGACGCCGGCGGCGACGAGAATTACCACGTGTATGTCGTGGACGTCGCCGGGGGCGAGCCGCGCGATCTCACGGCGATAGAAGGTGTCCGCGCGGGGATCACCGACTCGTCCCGGGACCGGCCGGACGAGATCGTCATCAACATGAACGACATGAACCCGCAGTACATGAACGTGTATCGGGTCAACACCCGTACAGGCGATCGAACGCTCCTTCAGGAGAACGACGGCTACCTCGGATACACGTTGGACGACGATTGGAACGTGCGCGGCCGGGCCAGGATGAATGAGGATGGCGCGCTCGTGACGGAGTTGAGGGACGTCGGCAGCGACGAGTGGTATGCGTTCATGACCATCCCTTCCGACGAAT
>CAZSSV010000346.1:0-2424 GCA_964609425.1 uncultured Isosphaeraceae bacterium
GTGCACCGCCTCAAACACGGCGCAGTGGTCCCCTCCGAAATTCGCCCCTGGCGTCACGCCAAGGCCGCCGACCAGACCGGCGCACAGGTCACTCATCACATCGCCGTAGAGGTTTTCACAGAGAAGCACGTCAAAGTCTTCAGGACGCTGCACCAGGCCCATACTGCCGGCGTCGATGATGCGCTCCTCATAGTCGACCCGACCCTTGTAGGCCTCGGCCTCCTCACGGCAGCACCGCACAAACAGCCCATCCCCCAGTTTCATGATGTTCGCCTTGTGCAAAACGGTGACTTTGCTTCGGCCACGGGTCACCGCATAGTCCAGAGCAAAGCGGGCGATACGCCGGCTTGCGTCTTCGGTCACTACTTTGAGGCTCGTCACGACACCCGGCGTGATCTGATTCTCGATGCCTGCGTACAGGCCCTCCGTGTTCTCGCGAATCACGACGATATCGACCCCGGGGTTGCTGAATCGCGTCTGCACACCGTCCAAACTCCGAACCGGCCGAACCGCGCCAAAGAGACTCAGCCGCTTCCGAAGCGCCACGTTGACCGATGTAAACCCCTCCCCAATCGGCGTCGTGCACGGGCCCTTGAGCGCCACGCGGTGGGCGGCGATTGCGTCAATCGTTTCGGCCGGCAGCGTCTCTTCGGCGCCGCACTCAACCGCGCCAAGCCCCGCGTGCCGCTCGACCCACGCGATGTCCGCGCCCGCCTCATCCAGAACCAGGTGGGCAGCGTCCGCGACCTCAGGGCCGATGCCGTCTCCGGGAATCAGAACCACCGTGTGCCTCATCCATTGCTCCAATTGAAGTAGCGGGAAAGCGGCGCAGGGTACCACTGGCCCACTTGACGCGACTCGGCGACACGACCACCATGACCCCGTGACACGCACGCCCATTGAACTCGACGCGCTCATTGTGGGAGGAGGCGTCGCGGGGCTGCTGACCCTGGATGCCGTTCACCGCCGGGGCGGCAGGACCTGGCTCGTCGAGCACCGGGCACTCGGCCAGGGACAGACGGCGTGGAGCCAGGGCATCATCCACGGCGGTCTGAAGTATGCGCTCGGTGGCTCGGCCGGCGCAGCCGCCCGGGCCGTCAGCCACATGCCCGCCCGGTGGCAGGCCATGCTCGACGGCGCTGCACCACCGAATCTTTCCGCCGTGCAGATGCGTGCCCACCAGTGTGCTGTCTGGAGTACCGGTGGCGCGCGGTCCATCGCCGGACTTCTGGGCGCCAAGTTGGCCCTCCAAACCCGGCCCGAGCCGTGGCCTGAGGACACGCGGCCGGACGCCCTGCAGGGCGTGCCGGGCGGGGTGCTGAAGGTGGGCGAGCCTGTGCTTGAGCCGACCTCCCTCCTGCACACCTTGGCCGCCCAGCATGAAGGCCGCCTGATCAAGGGTACGATCGCGGCCATCGAGCACAGCCCGGAGTCCTTGGTCATCACCGTGGACGATGGTCCTCCCATTCGAACGCGCACCCTCGTGTTGCTGGCAGGAAGCGGAAACGCCTCGCTTCGACGGCAGGCAGGTCTCGAAACCCCCGCCATGCAGACCAGACCCTTGCGCATGGTGTTGGCCCGCGGGCCCCTACCCGACCTGAACGGGCACTGCATCCGTGGCACCAAGCCGTGGCTGACGATCACGACCGCTGCCGGCGAGGGTGCAGGCCGAGTGTGGCAAATCGGCGGAGACGTCGCCGAGTGGGGCGCATCGCAAACGCCCGAAGCAACGATTCGCCGCGCCGTAGCCGACATCGGAACCGCCCTCCCGAAGCTCGATCTCACGGAGACGGAGTGGAGTACCTATGAGGCGCTCCGGGCGGAGCGAACTCGCCCAAGCGGTGGCCGCCCCGACCAGCCCGGCCTGCTGGAAGAAGGCCGGGTCTTGACCGGGTGGCCCACCAAGATGGCCCTGGCACCGGTCCTTGCGGACACGATCGCATCAAAGATTCCGACCGGAGGCGTGGCCCCGGCGGTTGCCGGCCGATGGGCGACGCCCGTGCCGGCACGACCACCGTGGATGGAGGACCGCACATGGACACCCGTCCACTCGGCCGCACCGGCTTGAGCGTTTCCCACATCGGATGGGGAACGGTCAAGATCGGACGCAACACCGACGTCAAGTTTCCACAGCCCTTCGAACTTCCGGATCGCCAAAGAGCGATCGACATCATCAGGGCCATGGTCGATCTGGGAGTCACGCTCATTGATACGGCTCCCGCATACGGGCTCGCAGAGTCCCGGCTGGGAGAAGCGCTTCAGGGCCGCCGCGACGACGTCGTGCTCTGCACCAAGGTGGGTGAGTACTGGGACGCCGGCACATGCCGACACGACTTCACCGGAGCCGCCGCGGCCGCCAGCATGCAGGAGAGTCTGCGCCGGCTGCGGACAGAATCGGTCGATGTGCTCCTGGTACACTCAGAC
>CAZSSV010000347.1:0-2406 GCA_964609425.1 uncultured Isosphaeraceae bacterium
CCGCGACTCGGTCTCCGTGCACGGCCACACACTCGCCGAATCGTGCTCCGGCTGCCGCCTCAGGTGGATCGAGAATGGCTTCTTCCATCCACATGCCGCCGGATGATCGAAAGAGATACACGCCCCCGGACCCCGGGGCGCCAACGGCGATCACATCTCCGTCCACCGCCACCGCCTGCCCAAAGGCATCCGAGGTCGTGCCGTCGCTCGGCTGCAAGCTCGCGACCCGTGCGCAATCACCGCCCTCCATCTCGTAGACGTGACACACGCCGGTCTCTGTACCCATGCCCGTGACCTGAGCCGCCCCCACCGCGATCGTGGAGCCCGAAACCGCCACAGACCTTGCGAAGAAGTCGTCTCCAGAACCTTCTTCCGCATAGAGCGTGGCGGTTCGCGACCAGACACCATTCTCACACAGGTGGACGTACGCCGCTCCGTAGATGTCGCTTCCAGAGTCAAACGTCGAAGCAGAGACCAGTGTGTCTCCCGACAACGCAAGGCGCGAGCCAAACCCAGTGATGACTGTTCCCGCCGGGGGCCCAATCCATTGGGCCGGCGTCCATGCACTACCTTCACGCTGGAAGACGCACAGGCGCCCCGCGTCATCGCCACCATCATCATCCTCCGGCGCCGAAACGACGGCGGTGTCGCCCTCGATCGCGACACGCCTGCCAAAGTGATCATGGGCATCACCCTCGGGCGGCGTGAGCACCGCGTCTTCGTACAGCACGTCCGCCAATCCGGCGGCCCCGGTCCACAGCGTTGGCGCGATGACCGGCGATGACGCCAGAATGACAGCCGCACGCCACATGCCGCCATTCAATCACACCCCCACAGATTGCACAAGGAGAACTTGGCGCTTCTCCGACTTCACACGACTTCGACGGCACCGCCTCGTCGAGGATCTCCCGCTCCATCGAGCAACCCGGCCTCACACAAGGCCGCCGCCTGGACACCGCCAAAGTACATATGCGGCGCCTCAAAGGCGTGGAGCGGCAGCGGCACACCCCGTGGGTTGAAACCAGGCTCGTAGTCAAGGAGGGGCTCAGCATGGGCCCCCCGCACGTGGAACCGCGGCGCATCAATGGCCGCTGAGCAGTGCATCGACTCAGCTGCCATTCGCCTCCAGGTCTGAGCGATCGAAGGGGCAATTCGGTCGGCGCCGGCGGCGCCGATGGCCGTGACCGCATTCCCTCGCCTTGCGATCAGGGGTGTCATGTTGGAAGGAAGCCGATCGCCGGGTGCCAGGACGCCGGGGCCATTGGGCAAAAGTTCGAGTTCACCGAGCATGTTGTTGAGCATGATTCCGGTTCCGGGCACAACGACGCCCGATCCATACCCGGTCGAGGTCGTGATACTGCACGCATTGCCCTGGTCGTCTGCCGCGCAGATCTGTGTGGTCGATGCCGATGCTCGATGCAACCGCTCGTCGCGCCGGCGAAGAGCAGCCTTCATGATGCCGACCAGCTCGGCCGCTTCGTTGTCTGCGCCAGGCTGCACTCCCGAAAACCCCACCACCATGTCCAGCAGCGCTTCGCCGCCAATCGTGTCTGCCATGGACACCGTCCACCCGTGATCCTGCACCACCTCAGGCTGCCGCACGCTCACCTGGTAGGCGGCAAGGTCGTCCACCGACATCCCGCCCCCAGCGTCGATGATCCAGGCCGCGATGCGCTCACCGAGTTCACCGGTGTACAACACCCGACTTCCCTCTTCAGCGATCAGTTCGAGGTCAAGCGCCAGTTCGGGAAGGACCGCACGCTCACCAGCCACCCGAGGATGCCCATCAACGTTTCTCCAGATGTTCCGGCTGCCTGGCGTCAGGTCGTAGATCGGCTTGCCCGAGAGTGGCATGTAGGCAGCCGAAACACCTGGGAATGGGAAGCCCTCCGCCGCCAGGCAAATGGCAGGCGCGACAATGTCGGCCCACGCGAGCCGCCCCCAGCGCTGCTGAAGCAGTTCCACCGCCGCCAGACCCCCCGGCACCGCCACGGAGGCGGCGCCCACGCCCGTCTCAACGCCGGGGCCGTAGGGCATCGTGATTCTGTCACCACCAGCAGGTGATCCCACGTGGCCGCCCAGACCGGGCATGGCGGTCAGCCCATCGACCAGCAGCGGCGATTGGCCTGCTGTCCGCACCATCGCCAGCGCCGCGCTGCCCACCGCGGTCATGCCGGGCTCACACACCCAGGAGGCGATCGCTGCGGCAGCAGCCGCATCCACGGCATTGCCACCCCGTTTGGCGACCTCAGCCCCTGCCTGAGCAGTCGTGCGAGTCCCTGCGGCGACGAGGCAACGGTGCATTGGAGGGGCAGGCTACCGGCAGATGCGGCATCTGGCCCCGCCAGACGCCGACGAGACACAATGGCATCGCGGATTTCTCAGAATCCCCCTTGCATCGAAATC
>CAZSSV010000348.1:0-2371 GCA_964609425.1 uncultured Isosphaeraceae bacterium
GCCGAAACGGTCAATGTTGATGTAGACCTTCTCGGGGGGCAGCCCAATCTTGTCCATCGCCGATTCGATGATGCGAATGTTCGACTGATGGCAGATGAACTGTGAGATGTCGTCAACGGTCAGTCCAGTCGCTGCAAGAGATTCTTCAATCACCTGCCGAAACTTCCCAACGGCGAACTTGTACACCTCTCGGCCATCCATGCGGAGGGTGCCCATTCGCGCGCCGGAGTCGTCGAAGCCCTCCGGAATGTCACTGGCACTTCTCGGAATGAAGAGCGACGGCCAGTTGCTTCCATCACCATTCATGGTTTGATGGATGCAGCCCTTGCCCGGGTCGTCGTCCCGCACCAGCACTGCGGCGCCTCCCGCGTCGCCGAAGAGGATCGACACGCTTCGATCGGAATAGTCAATCGCCGTACTCATGGCATCGCAGCCCACGACGCCAATGGAGCGATACCGGCCCGCACGAATGAGGGAATCCGCCACGTTCATGGCATAGACGAAGCCCGAGCAGGCCGCGACGAGGTCGAACCCACCGGCCGGCTGGGCATCGAGCGCGGCGATGATCCTGCACGCATTGGAAGGGCACGTCATTTCACTCGTCACGGATGCGTGGATGACCAGATCAAGTTCGTTCGCGTCCATCTTCGCGTCAGCGATGGCGCGGCGGAGCGCCTCGGTTGCGAGCCACAGCTCCCCCTCACCTTTCTCAGGGTCGACGATACGCCGTTCCTTGATGCCGGTTCGCTGGACGATCCACTCGTCGGAAGTGTCCATCATGCCGGCGAGGTCGTCGTTGGTGAGTCGCTTGTCGGGCACGGCCGAGCCGCACCCTGCGATCCGCACGCCAAAGGGCGTCGGGGTGGTCATCAGGCTTCGACCTTCTGGCTGTCCAGGATCTCCACGATTCGAGCGTTCACGCCCAGATCGACGAACCGCCTTGAGGCACCAATGGCGTTCATGATCGTTCGGGCCTTGCTGGACCCGTGACAGATGAGGCAGCCACCGTTGACGCCCATGAGCGGGGCTCCGCCGTACTCGTGGTAGTCGTACTCGGCGTAGAGCTTCTGCACGATCGGTACGAACTGTTGAGCAAGGGCCGGGTCGAGTGAACCAAGCTCCGTCTTGATGCGTTTGAAAATGCCTTTGCTGAGCCCCTCCGCGAGTTTAATGGTGACGTTGCCGGTCACACCGTCCGATACGACAACATCACACTCACCGTCAAAGACTCCGCGCCCCTCGACGTACCCCACGAACTCGACATTCGGATCGTCGCGCAGGAGATCCCGCGCCCGCTTCATGTCTTCGGTTCCCTTCTGTTCCTCGCCACCGACATTCATGAGCCCGACCCGAGGCTGTTCGATCCCCAGCACTCGGCGGGCGTACACCGTCCCCATCACACCGTATTGATGAAGGTGGTGCGGCTTCGGATCGATGTTGGCGCCGACGTCGATGAATGTCACAGGGCCGGCGAACGTCGGAACGACGGCAGCGATGCCCGGCCGCGCCACACCTTTCAGACGCCGCATGTGCATCTGGGCGGCGGCGACGAATGCGCCGGTGTTTCCAGCGGAAATCGCCATGTCAAGCCTGGAATCACCTGCCTTGGGACCAGCGAGCTTCGCCATTTGTACAAGCGCCGAATTGGACTTGCTCCTCGCCGCTTCGACTGGCGAGTCATCCATGGTGATTTCGTCACTGGTGGCAACGACTTCAATCAACGTGTCGTCGACGCCTGCATCGGCGATACCGTCGCGAATGACGGCCTCGTCACCGAAGAGGACCAACTGGTCGCCCGCGGCAAATGTCGGCAACGCGGCCAAGGCGCCCTCGAGGATCGGGGCGGGCGCGAGATCGCCGCCCATGACGTCAACACCCAGTCGCATGGGGTCAGACTGTACCGGACGTCTTCAATGTGAGGCCGGGACGAACAAACCCGCACTCGCGGCACGCCGCGTGGGGATGCTTCGTCGCGCCGCAGGAGGGGCACTCGACGAGGTTCGTCCTCGACAGGGCATGATGGCTCCGCCGCTTGCGCTTGCGGGCCGGGGATGTCCTGAATGCGGGAACGGCCATGGTCGGGGTCTCCTCAAAGGCTGGAATCGCGTCCCCGAGGGGCCTCCAGCGAGCCGCACAGGGTACTTGGAGGCGGAATCCGTGTCAACGAAGCGGGCGGTCAGCTGAGCCCAAGGGCGGTCCCTCGGTGGCTTGGCGCCCGCTCAGGCCCGCCAAGGGGGTCACAGCAGGTGAAGCCAGTCCTTGAAGAGGAAGTCGAACCGCTCCGTCAGGAGCGTGATACGCCCCATCACGGTCAATCCGAACGCCGCGCCGAAGGTCACCATGAGGACCAGGATGCCACCACGCGCCGTCT
>CAZSSV010000349.1:0-2347 GCA_964609425.1 uncultured Isosphaeraceae bacterium
TGCGTTTCAGACGCTTGCCGGTGATCTGGCGACTTATGTCGATGCGGAACTGGGCCGGCTCCACGCGGCGGTGATCGATTTCGGGGACGGCCGTGCACAGCGGCTTGACGCGGCCCATGCAGCGTCGATGGCGCAGTTTGGGCCACTGCTCGTGCGCTTCCACGAGATCGACACGGAGATTCAGCAGTTGTTGGCGGCGCAGCGGTCCGATCTGGAGGACGCACGTCGGCTTCTCAGCACCGTGTCCTGGGCGGCGACGCTCCTCTATCTCCTCGTCATCGCACTGCTCTGGAGATGGTCGGCGTCGAGAATCACACGCCCGCTCGTTGCGCTTGCGGAAGCCACCCGGACGTCGATGGACTCAGGGGAGCCATTGTCGGTCGAAGCGACCGGACCATGGGAGGTTCAGGTACTGAGCAGGGCGGTGACCGCCATGACCGGAACGCTGGAGGAGGCGGTCGCGAGCCGGACATCGGACATCGAGTCAATGGCGGATCTGCGGCGGGTTGTCTTTGACACGGTGCCGCTTCCGCTTGCACATGTCGGCGCCGACGGGACGCTGCTCGGGTGCAACATCGCATGTGAGCGGTTCTTTGCCGTGGAATCGGCCGCGGCCGTCATGGGGCGGCCGATCCGCGAGCTCCCGCTCGGAGTCGTGATGAAGGTCGGGGGCGGAGAACACCCGTTACTGGACGGCCACGGCAGGGAGCGGATCGTGCAGGTGGTCATGGCGGACGTACCAAGGGCCCGCGGTGTTGTCGTGTGCCTGATCGACGTCACCGACCGGGTGACCCAGGAACGTACCCTGCGCTCCATGCTCGGTGAGTTGGATCATCGGGTGCGCAATACGCTGGCCGCGATTCAGACACTCGTCGACCTGGAAACGCGGTCGGGTCAGTTTGAAGGCGGCGACCTGGCCGGCCGGATTCAATCGATGGCGCAAGCGCACGACCTCCTCGCCGCTTCGCATGGGGCAGGTGTTGAGCTGGGAGAGGCCGTCGACATCATCCTGCGTCCGTGGGTCGCCGATCGGAATGTTGGGGTACGCGGTCCCAAGGTGGATATGCAGCCTGACCGTTCAATGCCGGTCTGCATGGTGCTGAACGAGTTGGCCACCAACGCGGTGAAGTACGGGGCGACGTCGTGTCCTGATGGCAGGGTGGCGGTTGAATGGACCGTAGAGGGCGGCAAGGTGACGCTTGATTGGGTGGAGCGCGGCGGGCCCGCGACTCGAACGCCGGCGGAGGGATCGGGGACGGGGCTCGGCCTGATGCGGGGCCTTGTGCAGCACCAGTTGCGAGGATCATTGGACTTCGACTGGCGGCCCGAGGGCCTCCATGCGCGAGTCCAGTTCCGGGCCTAGGAGCGCGGTGGGAACGGCATGTCGATGGGGAGGGGCTGCTACACTGCGCGACTTCTCAGGGGCAGTAGCTCAATTGGGAGAGCGCCTCGGTCGCATCGAGGAGGTTGTGGGTTCGAGTCCCATCTGCTCCATACCTGTTCGGCTTCCGAACTGGAACACAGCCCGCCACAGGCGGATATCCGGACCTTCCTTGAGATTCATGGCAACGCCGACCGCCATCCTGCGCCCATGCTTCCTGACCGTGCGTGCCTGCGTGATCGGTGGTCTCGTCCCCCTGGTGTGGCGCCCCTCCCATCGGTGGATGCAGGTGCTGTTGAGTCTGATTGCCGGTGTCATGGCCGGAGTCGCTGCCCTGGACCTGTTGCCCCATGCGATCGAAGGCATGCAGGGTGCTCACACTGAGGCGTGTGCCCACGATCACGCCGATCACGCCGGTCATGCCGGTGTGCATACAGCCATGCTGTGGGCGGTCGGCGGATTCCTTGGCATGTACCTGTTGGAGCGGTTCGTGTGTTTCCACCATCACGAACAGGGCGGAGCATGTTGCGAGCACGCCGGGCATGGGCACACGATGTCCTGGGTCGGTGCGATCAGTGGGCTGACGGTGCATGCCCTGATCGCAGGCGTCGGACTGGGCGCGGCCACACTGCTTGAGGGCAGCGAACACGTGGCGTGGCCGGGCTTGGGCATGCTGATTGCGATCAGCCTGCATAAGCCGTTCGACGGGCTTGCCATTGTGACGCTTCTGCGCCGAGACGGGCGGACCGTGGCGGCGGGCTGGTTGGCGACCCTCGGATACGCATGCGTGACGCCGGCAGGCATCGCTGTGGCCTGGGCGTTCGGGGGTGGGGGCGAGGCCGAAGTCTGGGCTGCACCAGCCGTGGCGGTGACGGCCGGCTTGCTGCTGTGCGTTGCATTGAGTGACATTCTGCCGGAGTTGCAGTTCCACTCGCACGACCGATTGCTCCTGAGCGGAGCGCTGGT
>CAZSSV010000350.1:0-231 GCA_964609425.1 uncultured Isosphaeraceae bacterium
CTCTTGCGCCCATGCCTCCGGATCGAAGCGCCCGCGGCTGGCTGCGTTGACTTCCATGGCTGCCGCGAAGGCGGCGTCGTAATCGCCCATGGTGTCGCAGAGCCGACTGAGTTGAAAGAGTGTCTCTGCCCGGATTCTGGGGGCCGTATTCGGGGAGTTGAGGGCCCGCTCGAGCCGCGTTCTCGCCTCGGTCCGATGTCCTGTGCGATCCTCCAGACGCGCTCGGAAGCT